>CAZACE010000020.1:0-1061 GCA_964483255.1 uncultured Oscillospiraceae bacterium | reverse complement strand
GGCATTCCGCGCAGCATGGTCTTCGATGAGATCGATACCGGTATCAGCGGCCGCATGGCGCAGGTGGTATCGGAGAAGATGTCGCAAATTGGCGATCATCATCAGGTGATCTGCGTGACCCATCTGCCGCAGATCGCGGCTATGGCGGACGAGCAGTTCCTGGTCCGAAAGAGCGACGAGGGCGGCGTGACCCGCACGGATGTCATCCATCTGGATCGCCGTGCCCGTGCGCAGGAGATTGCGCGCATGGTCGGCGGTGCCCAATGCGAGAGCGAGAGCAGCATCCGCCACGCGATGACCATGCTCGACGAGGCCGATGTGCGCAAGCAGGCGCTGCGCGAGGCATACCGTGCATAAATGGGAAGTCAGGGCTGCCGCCCTAAAAACTGCTTGGGGAATTTCAGTCCGTGGAACTCGCATAGTCGCAGCCAGTGGCTGCTCCTTGCGATTCCCGACGTTCCGCCTGCCTGTTTCCGTCACTGGCGGCGGCAGGCTTCAGTCTCCCGGATCTCTTCTTCGCTTCGCGCCTACAGAACATATTGAATATGAAAACGCCCGGGGGATTTCCCACGGGCGTGTATTGTATGCTGTTACATGGTTCCCTTGCGTATGCAGATGCACAGGCAGCCGTTAAGCACCGTGTAGTCCAGATAGATGGGGAAATCGAAATCGTTGCGGAATTCCAGATTCAGGTTGTCTGTGCCGACAGCGGCGTCCACGCCGTGGGGTGCGTATTTTGCGCCGCCCGGGCCGTGCGGCCTGCGCCCGAGGATCGTGATGCCGTCGGGAAGCTGCAAGAGTGCGTTATAGAGCGTTGTGGAAACCTGGCAGGTGCCGCCGCCGTATCCGGCGACCGTACCGCCGTCGATCAGAACAGGCGATGGCATGTAGCCGCGGGCTTTACGATAAGGACCGGCGATCTTGTTGAAATCAAATTCCTCGCCGGGCTGATAAGTTCTGGCGATGTATTTGCAGCCCACGCGCAGGTTTTCCATGCGGCCGACGTTGAGCTCATTGGTCTTGGTGGAATAGAACGTGGTGAACGCTGCGATGATGTCATC
>CAZACE010000019.1:0-11737 GCA_964483255.1 uncultured Oscillospiraceae bacterium | reverse complement strand
TACCGGGAGGGCCTACAAGCAGCACACCTTTGGGCATGCTCGCGCCGATTTCTTTATACTTATCCGGATTGTGCAGATAATCGACGATCTCCTGAAGATTCTCTTCAGCCTCGTCCACGCCCTCAACATCATCAAATCGTATGCCCTCGGAGGACTTGACATACACCTTGGCATTCGATTTGCCCATGTTGAACATCATGGAGTTGGGACCGCCGTCCTTGTTCATCATCTTTCTGGACATGAACTGTCCGATTGCGACGAAGGCAGCCATCGGCAGTACCCACGTCAGGAAGAAGCTCAGCAGCGGAGACATCTCCTCGACGATCTCGCTCGAGAATGTCGCGCCGTTTTCGTACAGGCGGTTCGTGAGCTCAGGGTCTTCCATTACGCCCGTACGGAAAACCTGCGTTTTATCTTTATTGGTGAACAGGATCTGATTGTCCTGGATATCCACGCTGCCGATTTCCTTGGCGTAGGTCATATTCATAAATTCGCCGTAATCGACGGTCTTGATCTGCATCCGCGCGACATAAGGAAGCGCCAGCGAGTTAAAGAGGAACACCAGTACTATGGCGATAATGTAATAATAGATCAGCGGCTTTTTGTTCGGGGATTTAACCTCGTTCATGCATCATTCTCCTTTTCATCGTTCTGTGCGTAAATTGCTTCAAGCGCTGCGAGCAAAGCAAAGCGATCTGCTTGTGTAGCAAAATCCATGGCGTACTCCGCATAAAGCGCGGAGGCTTCTGCCTTCTCTTCTGCCGTTTCGCCCATGTACTTATACAGGTCTTTGGCGAGCGCTTCCATCTGGAGGAAGTAGTTCAAATGCGCCTCGGCCAGTCTCGCCGAGGCAGGGGAGCGACAGTAAGCAATCGCGTCCTGAAGCATCACCTTGTTTTTTTCGATCTCATCTTTGATCCGTTCAATCTCTGCCTTAATCTGTTCCTGGCTCTTGCTGTGCGCACTGGCAATGCATGCTCTCATCAGCAAATATTGTTTATCCAGTTCATCAAGCTTCGAAAACAGAAGTTTATTCTCTCTTTCCATTTCTGATCACCTGTTGTATTGTCACATCATTGCTCTATGCATCATGCTGTATCGGATAGGAAACCATATAGAGTGCCTTGCAAAGCGGCCGCTCCTTGTTTTCATCTGCTGCGCTCATCACCTCACAGCAATACATGTCACGCAATTCGGGATCAATCGCGACAATGATCTCACCTCTTCGTACCAAAGATTCATCTCCCCTGCACTTTTGCTTTCGGACATATGATACTGGGAAAACCATCAATCCTCAATTTTCAATATCACGAATGTGTATAGACACTTCATCATGTATGTCAAGAAATTTGACATATCCTCAAAAATGTAAAACAAAGCTCCGGCATTCCGAGTCATGGATGGCGCCGGGAGCTTTGCTTTTTATTCATGCGTTAAGGATTTTCGTTGTCAGCGCATGGATTTCATCACACAGAAATTCTGCGTCACAGTTTCCGTTTCGTATTGCGTCGTTCATGATACCTACCGTACCGAACGCAAGAAACTTGAGGGTCGTATCCGCATCAGCCGTCGGATAACTGATCTTCGTTCGCCTTCTGACTCGCGTCTCTCTGAGAAGATTCCAGAACGTCTGCATCAGGTACTGCTGAATCTGTTCACCATGCTGAGAGGCAAGCAGCTTATTGATCTTTTCATGGTGTTCAATTGTATGGCGCACCATGTACAGCAACGCGTTGCGCGGATCTTCTATTTTCAGACATTCTTCAAAGGTCCGCTGCATCTCTCTTCGCACAATCCACTCGATGACGTCCAGACTATCCTGAAAGTGATAATAGAACGCCTGCCGCGAAATCTTGCAGCACTCAACGATGTCTTTGATTGTAATTTTATCCAGACTCTTCTGCTGCATCATTTGAAGGAAAGCGTCGGCAATCATGCTCTTTGTATCAATGGGCATTGGTGTTTTCCTCCTTTTCGATGATGATCACGGCTGAATGTGTTTGCTTCATTATAACAAAGCAAAAATGCGCGCACAATGAGAT
The DNA here is from genome assembly GCA_964483255.1 of uncultured Oscillospiraceae bacterium. Classification (GTDB taxonomy): domain Bacteria; phylum Bacillota; class Clostridia; order Christensenellales; family Aristaeellaceae; genus Ventricola. Next base: position 9,695 of record CAZACE010000019.1, on the reverse strand, counting down.
TCTGTCCCAAGTCAATTCTCTTTACACATTTGGCTATCTGTCAAAAAATCTGACAGGTTGATGAATCTGTCTATACATATCAGGGCAGTTGCAAATGGCGTCTGCTTTCCTTTTGCTATATAATGCTTTTCAAAATCACAGCATTGTACAGGAGGAAAGCCGTGAATAAACAAAAGCGCCCTGCGAAGAAACACACTCCGCTTTATACAAACAAGAAAACCCTCGCTGTATATCTGATTCTTCGCCTGCTGGTCATTGCAGTGATGGTTCGTGCTGCGTGCAGGCAGGATCATGAAAGCGTATTCTTATGTGTGCTGACCCTGTTTCTTTTCATGCTGCCAAGTATTATTCAGGAAAAGCTTCAGATCAAGTTCCCTTCCACGCTTGAAATCATCATCCTCTTGTTTATTTTTGCAGCAGAGATCCTTGGAGAAATTTCAAGCTTCTATACACGGATTCCGATTTGGGACACCATGCTCCATGTGACCAATGGGTTCCTCTGCGCCGCAGTCGGCTTTACGCTCGTGGATATGCTCAACCGCAGCGAACGCTTTTCCATTGAGCTTTCGCCTGCTTTTCTGGCTGTTGTCGCCTTTTGCTTCTCCATGACCGTAGGCGTCCTGTGGGAATTCTATGAGTATGCAGCAGATGTTCTCGTCGGTGTGGACATGCAGAAGGATTCCATCGTTCACAGCATCAACTCGGTTGCGCTGGATCCCAATGGCCTCAACAGAAATGTACGGATCAGCGATATTGTCGGCGTAACCGTACATCTGGCAGATGGCACACAGCAGCGTCTGCCGATTGACGGATATCTGGATATCGGAAGAAGCGATACCATGAAAGATCTCTTCGTCAATTTTATCGGCGCGCTGGTCTTCAGTATTATCGGCTATTTTTACGTCAAAAACCAAGGCCGGGGCAGCTTCGCTTCGCGATTCATTCCGCGTGTACTGGGCATGCGGAATCAACAGAGGGAAAACGGAACAAAGGATGTCACAAAAGAATGACGACCGTATCTAACCGAAAGAGAATCACGGCTGAGCAAGGATGTGTCATGATCGCGCTTGCCGCAATCGCAGTCCGCGTGATCTATGTGATCGCAACGCCTGCCTTTGTGCGCCAGCACGATTCCTATCTGCCCGGCATGCGCATAGGGCATCTTGGGTATATCGAGTACATTCTTCGCCATGATTTTCGCATCCCCGCACTGGATATGAATCCAACCAGAGTTTGGCAGTATGTTCATCCTCCGCTGCATCATCTGCTTGCTGCGCTTTGGATCAAGCTCCTCAGAACGCTTGGAATGCCTGCTTTGCTGTGCAGCGAGTCGGTTCAGATCCTGACGCTTGCGTATTCCTGCCTGACGCTATGCTTTGCATACGGCATTCTCAAAGAGCTTCGCCTTCAAAAAGGCGGACTTGTCATCTCCTTTTCGCTCATCTGCTTTTCTCCTGTACTGATTCAGTTTTCAGGTTCCATCAATAATGACTGCTTGGTAACCATGCTCATGGCAGCGACGGTATGGACAGCGATGCGCTGGTACAGACGCCCAAGCGCAGAAGGCATGGCGGTCTGCGGCCTTTGTTTCGGATTGGCCATGGCGGCAAAACTGTCCGCTGCGCTGATGGTTCCGGCGCTGGCGCTGCTGTTTTTGTCGGTTCCATTTCAGAAGCGGCTGACGATCCGGGAGACTGTATTTCAGTATGCAGCCTTTCTGCTGCTTGCTGCGCCGCTTGCCCTTGCGTATCCGCTGTACAACGCAATCCGCTGGGGCGTGTCTCCTGCCTATGTGAATCAGGCGAGCATCCTGTCGCTGTTCAGCGTCAGGGAATGCAGCGCCGCTCAGCGTTTTTTCAGCGTCCGAAAGGAACAACTGCTTCATCCTTATCTGATTCTGCTGGGCAGAAATAAGGATTACAACATCCCGCTCAGCCTTATCAAAACGGCAACCTTCGGGGAGTACACACTGACATTCAAACACGACACATCTTATACCGTCAGCTGCCTGCTCCTCGTTGTTCATATAGCGCTTTGGGTGATTGGTGCGCTTTCAGCGCCGCATCAGTTGAGGCGCAAATGGATGTGCCGGGAAAAAAGGACAATGACGTCCTTTTTTCTGGTGCTGGTGATGACCATGCTGTTTTCCTATATCCGCTTTTGCTTTGCATATCCGTATGTCTGTTCGATGGATGCGCGATACATTGCGCTTCTGCTCATTCCCGGCGCAGCCTGCATCGGTCAGACAGAAAGAGGAAAAGGAATCGTTTCCCTGCTGACAGCGGCATTCTGCCTGCTCAGCGCACTTCAGATCGTGCTCCTGCTCTAAGACAGACACAGAAAGGAAATCCATATGAAAGATGTTGTCATCATCGGCGCAGGGCCTGCCGGACTTACCGCCGCCTATGAATTGTTAATCAGCGGTGAGGATTATCGCGTGACGATTCTGGAAGAAAGCGACCAGATTGGCGGCATCTCCAAAACCATCAACCACAAAGGAAACCGCATGGATATCGGCGGACATCGTTTCTTTTCTAAAGATGCGCGCGTTAACGCATGGTGGGATACCTTTATGCCGATGCAGGGCGCACCTGCCATGGACGATATCAAAACCAAGCGCAATGTGAAACTGACGCCGGGCGGCCCTGACCCTGAAAAGCAGGATAACGTGATGCTGAACCGCCGCAGGATTTCCAGAATCTATTACAACAAGAAATTCTTTGATTACCCTGTGAAACTGAATGCGCAGACTATCAGGAATCTGGGACTTGTATCCATCGTGGAAGCGGGATTCAGCTATCTGTGGTCATGCCTGTGCAAAAAGAAAGAGACGTCGCTTGAAAACTTCTATATCAACCGATTTGGCAGAAAACTGTATTCGATGTTCTTTGAGGCGTATACCGAGAAGCTTTGGGGAAGAAAGCCCTCGCAGATCTCAGCAGAATGGGGCGCTCAGCGCGTCAAAGGGATATCGATTAAAGCGATTTTCTGTGATATCGCCAGAAAAATGAAAACGAAAGGAAACGCCGAGAACGCAGAAGTTGAAACATCGCTGATCGAATCCTTCTCGTATCCCAAGTATGGCCCCGGCCAGCTTTGGGAGGCTGTTGCAGATGAAATCCGCAGCATGGGCGGCATGATTCATATGAATTGCCGTGTAACCGGGCTGTCAAGACATGGAACGCATATCAACAGCGTCCATTATGACACGCAGGGCGCAAAGCATCAAATGCGTGCGGATATCGTCATCAGCACCATGCCGCTCAAGGATCTGGTAGCGGGCATCAGCAACCCGCCTGCGCATGTGAAGCGGATCGCACAGGGACTTCCGTATCGCGATTTTGTCACGACGGGCATTCTCGTTCGCAGGCTGAATCTTCAAAACAAAACAAAGCTCAAAACGCTTTCGGATATCATTCCGGACTGCTGGATTTATGTACAGGATAAGTCGGTAAAGATGGGCCGGATTCAGATCTTCAACAACTGGTCGCCTTATATGGTGTCCAATCCGGAGGAAAGCGTCTGGATCGGCACGGAGTATTTCGTCAGCGAAGGCGATGAAATGTGGAACATGACAGACAGCGAATGGACTGCCTATGCCGGAAGAGAGCTTGCCAAGATGGGCATAATCAGCGATGAAAAGGATGTCGTTGATGCGCATGTGGAGCGTGTGAAAAAGGCATATCCCGCTTACTTTGACACTTACAGTGAAATTGACAGGCTCAGAAAGTATCTGGATGAATTCGATAATCTCTACTGCATCGGCCGCAACGGACAGCACCGCTACAACAATATGGATCATTCGATGGTCACGGCGTTTGAGGCTGTGCGCTGCATCCGGGAGAATATCAGGGACAGATCTGCAATCTGGAATGTGAATACCGATCAGGCATATCACGAAGAAAAAAAGACCTGAACACATACTCAGTCACATTTCGTGCATCCATGTTTTAGAAAGTGAGGAAACAAGCATGCGGATTGAAATCGATTATTGTTCCAGTTCTGGAAATCTCGAACAAATTGGATACGCGCTCAAAGAACTGCTCATAGATTATGACTGTCGCTTGGCTGACATGGATCTGAACGAGCCATCTCTGGATTCTGATGTATATCTGGTTGGCTTCGGAGTCAGAAAAAACGCCTGTCCATTCTCTACGCTTGAATGGATTGAGCAGTTAGAAGGCAAAACCATTCTCCTCTTCTGCACAGGTGCGCTTCATTCGATAAAGGGATATCAGCAGCGCATTGAAGCGCAGATTATGCCATTCCTCCCTGAGGACTGCGACTATCGCGGGATGGTTTTCTGTCCCGCAAAAATAACAAAAGAAGAGCTTTCCTACCTTGAAGGACAGATGATTCAAAACGGCAAGCAGGAAAACATCGCGCAGTTGCGCCGCATGTATGAAGAATCGCTTTCTCATCCGGACAGAAAAGATTTGCTGGCGGTGCAGGAGTTTGTTATTGAGAGGCTTGAGTTAAACAATTGATTCCCATCAGCAAAGAATCCCGTCGGTGATTTCGTCTCCGGCTTGAACTGGGAGGACAGCATCGGTCTGCGCGAATCCCGTTCGCGCAGGCTGAAAAACGGGGGATTGGGCGTTCGTGCAGGTCTGTGAGGGTATTTCCGCTATGAATATCGAGCGCAGGGATGGATTCAATGCCATGATACGCGGCGCGCTGGATGGAAAACCGACCGGATGATCATCCAAAGCGTGTATGAGATAAAGTATCAATTGTTGTGCCGCCCGGACTATGCGATGATTTTCTCGTAATCTGTTGAATTATGATTGACAATGAGCTTGCGTCGTTTTATGATCAAAAGGAAATCTTTCGCTGCTGGAATTGGCGGCATACCGACGGGAGGATACTATCATGACATCGCGTGAATTTGCGGAACTGATCGGCGTATCGCAGGCGACGGTTTCGCGGGCGCTTAACGGCAGTCCTTCCGTATGCGAAAAGACGAGAATCTACATCGAACAGAAGGCGGAAGAATACGGATTTGTGCTCAATTCTCAGGCGCGCAGCCTCAAGACGAACAAAACGCAGACCATTGGCGTGCTCTTCCCGCTGAACTTTGACAGCCTGAGCAAGAACCTGATGTTTACCCATATCTCCGACCAACTCCAGCGCGAACTCAGCCGCAGGGGATATGACATCATGATCGTCTATGATCATGATCCGGATCTTAAAAGCAATACGTTTGAGCGTGTGATCCGCAGCGGCAAGGTGGACGGGCTCATCAATTTCAGACCACAGCTGCTTGAGCGCGAAATCGATCTGATTGAAAAATTCAAAATTCCATTTGTTTCGCTGCACAGCGCACTTCAGCAGAGTTCTCTTCTTCATCAGCTGATGCTCGATGAAGAGGACGCGGGTTTTCAGATCGGCCAGTATCTGGGCAGCGGGGATGGCGGCCGCTACATGTATTTTGCTGTAGATGATGAGCCGGCGGAAAGAAGCAGCCGTCTTCAGGGATATCGGAAAGGCCTGGCATCCAGGGGAAAAGAACTTGATGAAACGGTGATTCTTTCGGCGAAGCGCTCGACCGCTGCGGCCTGTGAGGAAATTCTGGAACACGGCGAGCTGTTCAAAAACGGACTGACGAGCATTTTTGTTTATAACGATATGATGGCGCTGGGCGTTCTTAATGCGCTGCGCGATCTGGGCGTGGATGTCCCGCGTCAGGCGCAGGTCTTTGGTATGGACGATATCCCGCTGGCTTCCTGGTTCACGCCCAAGCTCAGCACGATGAGATCGCCGGTGCGCCAGATGGTTAAGGATGGCTGCGATCTGCTGATCGGCCTGATTGAGGGCAAGTTGATCGTGCCGCAGACCGTGTATTATCAGGCGCAGATGATTCTAAGGGACACGACGCGATCATAATCAAATAAAATTTACAATCACGCCTTTTTCTGTGTTGACAAGCAATAAAAGGCGTGATATATTATTATCGACAAATGAATACGTATGCAAAAGGTAATTTTTAACAGTAATATAAAAATGTATACGTATGCTGAGTGGAAAACGGCGTATAGATTGTGCGAAGGACACAAGGGCGTGCCCGCAGCCTGTCGAATGTGAATCAAACCGATCCCCGAAGGGGTCGGTTGAAAAATAAAGGAGGATATCCTTATGAAGAAGCTTGTCTCTCTCGTTCTGGCGCTCATGCTGTGCCTGAGCTGCGTGTCCGCTCTGGCCGCCGAGGCCTGGACCGTCACCTGCCCGTGGGCTCCGTCCGGCGTCGCCGCGATGGTCAACCAGAAGGCTGCTGCGCTCTCTACCACCTATTCCAACGACTACATCCTCGTTGCCAACGCTGAGAAGGGCGACACCGCCACCATCAACAGCTGGCTGACCAAGTACACCGAGGCTGATCCGCAGATGTGCTTCATCGGCGAGGGCATGTTCGGCATCACTGCGATCCTCGATCCGGCTCGCATGAACTTCACCTACGACGATTTCGAGTACGTTGAGAACCTGTACTCCTCCATCTTCGTCGCCAGCGCCCGCAAGGAGCTGGGCATCACCTCCATCGACGCCCTGAAGGCGTATCTGGAGGCCGGCAACCAGATCATGGTCGGCACCAACGGCGCCACCGGTTCTGAGGCCTTCCTGGCTGCCGCGCTGATCGGCGCGATGGGCTACGGCGAGCAGTTCTACCTGATCCCGTACGAGTCTGCTGCCGAGGCTGCGCAGGCTGTTGCCCGCGGCGAGGTTGACATCGCTGTTTCCCACCAGAGCCAGATTCTGGAAACCTGGCAGCAGGGCGGCGTTGACGTCTTTGCGGCGTTCGACGACAAGGCCATTGCTCAGGGTCCGTTCGCCGGCGTTGAGGGCGTGGGCCAGTACGGCTATCCGTTCTTCCGCAACCGCTGCTTCATCTTCGCCAAGGCCGGCGCTGACGAGCAGAAGATCGCCGACATTAAGGCGCTCTACGCTCAGATCCTCGCCGACGCTGATATGGTCGATTGGCTGAACAACACCATGCTGCTGGAGGCCGACGTGATGACCGAGGAAGCTACCCTCGCGCACATCGAGAACGTCAAGAACATCGTGGGCGAGTACTACGATCTGGTTGCCGAGTAATTCACAAGGCTTACAATCGGGCAATGCAGGCTAAAACTTGCATTGCCCTTTTTCCTACAGAGAATACGTAAAGAAATGTGAACGTCTTTCACATTGGGGGAAAACGGTATGAATAACGAAAACAAGGGCCTGATCGCCGGCATCGACGCCAAGCTCGACGCCATCGGCGCCAAGCTCAATAAAAAAGCGTGGAAGGTGCCGACCGATCTGCTGGGCGGCGTGATCTTCCTGATCCTTGGCCTTGTGATGCTCTATGTCATCCCGCTTCAGGTTGAAGTGAAGAAGAAGGAACTGATTAACGGTCGTGCGTTCCCGAATCTGCTCATGTACGTGATGATCGCCTGCTCCATCATTCTGATTGTGAATCAGGTGATGAAGCTTGTGCGCCGCGAGCCGGTCAAGACGACGACCATCAATCTGCTGGTGGAGGTCAAGGCAATCCTGATTTTCCTGGCGATGATTGTTTTCTGGCTCGTCGCTGAAAAGAGCGGTAATTTTGCTGTTGGCTGCGCTGTATTTGGCGTGATGATGCTCGGCATCTTCCGCTGTAAAAAGCCGCTGTACTATGCCATTGTCGTGGCGGCCGGTATCGGCATTTGGGCAGCATTCCGCTTTGGTCTTGGCGTGCTGTTCTGATAGGAGGGGAAAGACATGCTTGAATTTATCGTTCCTGCTCTGCAGAATCTGTTGACGCTTGAAAATCTCATGTGGATCAACATTGGCGTCTTTATCGGCAGCGTGTTTGCTGCGATTCCGGGTCTGACGGTCATCCTGTGCATCATCCTGTTCCTGCCGTTCACCTATCAGATGACGGCGATTCCGGGTATGATGTTCCTGCTGGGCATCTACTGCGCAGGCGGCTACGGCGGCAGCGTCAGCGCCATCCTGATCAACACCCCGGGCACCCCGCACGCTGCGGCGACGATGCTGGACGGCTATCCGCTCAACCAGCAGGGCCGCACCAAGGCGGCGCTCAAGATTGCGCTGTATGCCTCCACCTTCGGCGGCATTTTCTCTGCGCTGTGCCTGCTGTTCCTCGCGCCGCAGGTGGCGAAGGTTGCCGCGATGCTGGGCACGGCGGATTACTTCATGGTCTGTATGTTCGGTCTGACGATTATTTCGGGCATCTCCGGCGACAGCCTGTGCAAGGGCATCATGGCGGCCTGTGTGGGTCTGATGGTTTCCTGCATCGGCGCTGACCCGATGACCGGCCTTGCCCGTCTGACCTTTGGTGTGGAGCGCCTGTATCTGGGCCTTGATCTCGCTGTCTGTCTGATTGGTCTGTTTGCGCTGGTTCAGGTGATTGCTAAGGCGGAGCAGCTGGAAGACCGCCTTGTGATGGACACTTCCCGACTCAAGGAGGGCGGCAAGATCAGCAAGAGCGAGTGGAAGCGCATGCTGCGCCCGATGTTTGTTTCCTCCATCATTGGCACCATCATCGGCATCATCCCGGGCACAGGCGCGTCCATGGCGTCCTGGTTCAGCTATGACCGTGCGCGCTCCATGTCCAAGCATCCGGAAGAGTTTGGCAAGGGTTCCGTCGAGGGCATTGCCGCTGCCGAGTCTGCCAACAATGCCGTTACCGGTGCGACCCTGATTCCGCTGCTGACCCTGGGCATCCCGGGCGACGGCTGCGTGGCGATCATGCTCTCTGCGCTGATGATCAACGGCCTCAATCCGGGTCTGTCCCTGTTCACCGAGCAGGGCGACATCATGTACGCGATCATGCTCGGCCTGATTCTGGTTAACGTGTTCATGTTCGTTCAGGGCAAGTTCCTGACCAACCTGTTTGCCAAGATCGTCAGCGTACCGCAGGAGATTCTGACGCCGATCATCGTCATGTTCTGCTTTGCCGGCGCGTACTCCGTCAACAAGAGCTATTTTGACGTCATCGTTACGCTTGTGTTCTGTGCAATTGCGTGGCTGCTGCGCAAGATCGATTTCCCGGCTGTGCCGATTCTGCTCGGTCTGGTTCTGGGCAGGATGGCGGAAACCAATTTCCGCCGCGCGCTGATGGTATCCCGCGGCAGCTATTCTATCTTTGTGCAGAGCCCGTTCAGCGTTGTTTTCCTTGTTCTGACCGTTCTGGTCATCGGTTCTATCATCCTCAACAAGGTGAAAGCGAGGAAGAAAGCAAATGGCTAATCGTCCGAATATTATCTTTTACTTTACCGATCAGCAGCGCGCGGATACCTGCGGCTGCTACGGTCAGAAGCTGGATATCACCCCGCGCCTGGATCAGATGGCCAGCGAGGGCGTGAAGTTTGAGTGGGCGTTCTCCCCGCAGCCGGTGTGCGGCCCCTGCCGTGCGCTGTTCCAGACGGGCAAGTATCCCACCGAGACCGGCTGCTTCCGCAACAATGTGATGCTTCCGGCGAATGTGAAGACGCTGGGCAGCTATATCGAGGAGGCGGGCTATGAAACCGCCTACATCGGCAAGTGGCATCTGGCCAGCGATGGCGAGCTCGAGCAGAAGCCGACGATCGACCACACGATTACCGCGATTCCGCTGGAGCTGCGCGGCGGCTATACCGGCTTCTGGCGCACCAGCGACGTGCTGGAGTTCACCTCCCACGGCTATGACGGCTATGTCTTCGACGAGAACA
>CAZACE010000018.1:0-11757 GCA_964483255.1 uncultured Oscillospiraceae bacterium | reverse complement strand
CGTCCAGTTTGCGGATGAGGACAAAGGACGTGATGGAGAAGTTCCTGCCGGCCGTTGGACATGAGGCCATCGTGGTCGACCTGCCGGAATATGATTGATGAACAATAGGAATATAATGTTGCGAAATGAAAAGGACGCTCATCAGAACGTCCTTTTCTCTATTTCGTTATTTCACCGCGATATTGCCGCTGTCCATGCCCTCATACTTCTCATCCAGCGGCAGCCACTCAATCGCCTTCTCGATGTATTCATCCCAGAAATCCCAGTTATGGTCGCCTGGCGCTTCGATATAGGTCAGATCAAACCCGCTGTCTTCAAACAGCTTTTTGTAAACCCGATTGCTCTCAAGCAGCCAATCCTGCATGCCCACCGCCATGTAAATCCTGGGCAGATTCATTTCCAGCTTTTCCTTCTTGAGGCTCGCCAGATTGCTGATCACCACGCGCGGATTCACGTCCGATTTTCGGGATTTCTCGATATCGCCGAATATAGCCTCGCCAAACCTGCGCAGCGCCTCGGTCGTGTGCTCCTGACCTTCAAATACATGCACCGCGCTGGAAAGCCCCACGATCGCGCCGAATGTCTCGTGATACTTGAGTCCATTGAGAATCGCGCCGAAGCCGCCCATCGACAATCCGCCGATGAACGTGTCCTCGCGCCTGTGCGAGAGCGGGAACATCCTGCGGGTGATCTCCACCAGCTCTTTGCCCACAAACTCGCCGTAGCGATTTTGCGTGTCTTCTTTGTCGATATAGAACGAGTTGTCGCCCGCGGGCATCACGACAGCCAGATTGTGCAGCTCGGCCCAGCGGCGGATGCGCGTGTTGACCAGCCAGTCCGTGCATGTGCCGTGCAAACCGCCCAGCAGATAGAGCGTCTTAAAATTGCGCATAGGCAGCAGATTGCCCTTTGTATCCGCCTTGTCCGCCGGGAGAATCACCTGAAGGGGCACGATTCTCCAAAGCGCCTGGGACATATAATTCACATGAAGCACAGCCATCGCATGATTTCTCCCTTTTTCTTTTTACAGAGAATTCAGCGCCTGATCAAGATCCGCGAGGATATCGTCGATATGCTCGCAGCCAATAGACAAACGGATCGTGCTCGGCGTGATGTTCTGCTGGGCAAGCTCCTCGTCGGTCAGCTGGCCGTGCGTAGTCGTCGCCGGATGAATGACGAGGCTCTTCATATCCGCGACATTGGCCAGCAGGGAGAAGACCTTGAGATTATCGCAGAACTTCTGCGCCGCCGCGCGTCCGCCGGCGACCTCGATGGTGAAGATTGACGCGCCGCCGTTCGGGAAATAGCGCTCGTAGAGCGCGTGATCCGGATGATCCGGAAGGGAAGGATGATTGACCTTTTTCACGTTCGGATGCTTTGAAAGGAACTCGACGACCTTCGCCGCGTTGCAGGCATGGCGCTCCAGGCGCAGCGAGAGCGTCTCCACGCCCTGCAAAAGCAGGAAGCAATTGAACGGGGAAATGCACGCGCCAAGATCCCTCAGCAGCACGCAGCGGATATACGCCACAAACGCCGCGCCGCCGTATACGTCCGTGAATGCCACGCCGTGATAGCTCGGGTTTGGCTCGCAGATCTGCGGGAACTTTCCGCTCGCTTTCCAGTCGAACCTGCCGGAATCGACGATGATGCCGCCAAGCGATGTGCCGTGGCCGCCGATGAATTTCGTGGCGGAATGCACGACGATATCCGCGCCATGCTCGATGGGGCGAATGAGATAGGGCGTGCCGAAGGTATTATCGATCACCAGCGGCAGGCCGTGGCGGTGCGCAATCTCGGCAATCGCGTCGATGTCCGGAATATCGCTGTTGGGATTGCCGAGCGTTTCCAGATAGACGCACTTGGTATTCGGGCGGATCGCCGCTTCAATCTGCGCGTGATTGCGTGCGTCAATGAATGTGGTCGTCACGCCGCTCTCCTCGAAGGTATGCGCGAGGAAGTTGTACGTGCCGCCGTAGATCGTCGTCTGTGCGACGATGTGGTCGCCCTGTTTGCACAGCGCCTGCAGCGCATAGGCGATCGCGGACGCGCCGCTGGCTGTGGCGAGCGCCGCCACGCCGCCCTCGAGCGCGGCGATGCGCTTTTCGAGTACATCCTGCGTCGGGTTGTTCATGCGGCCATAGATGTTGCCCTGCTCGGAGAGATCGAACAGCGCGGTCGCGTGCGCGGCGCTGTCAAAGACGTAGCTGGTCGTCTGATAGATCGGCACGGCGCGCGCGCCGGTCGCGGAATCCGCCTGCTCTTGACCCACGTGGAGCTGCATGGTCTCAAAACGGTAAGGCTTGTTCATCATTTATCCCTCACAGTATCTTTTTTGGCGCTCCGCGCATGGGTTACGCCGGGCTGCCGCCCAAACCCGCTTGAGGGGCATTGCCCCTCAAACTCCCCCTTCGCTTCGCGCCGGTTTAAAGATTTATTCCTGATACATCCTCGTGGACAGATACCGATCCCCCGCGTCCGGCATCAGGGCGACAATGGTCTTCCCGGCGTTTTCCTCCCGCTTTGCGACCTCAATCGCCGCATGCAGGCACGCGCCCGCGGAGATGCCGATTAGTACGCCCTCGCGCCTGCCCATGTTCCTGCCTGCCGCGAATGCATCCTCATCGCTCACCGCTATGATTTCGTCGATCACATCCCGCGTCAAGACGCTGGGCACAAAGTTCGCGCCGATGCCCTGGAGGCCGTGTGCCCCGGCAACCCCCTTGCTCAATAGCGGCGAAGCCGCCGGCTCAACCGCTACAACCTGAACACCCGGCTTTTTCTCCTTCAGATACCGACCGACGCCCGTGATTGTGCCGCCTGTGCCCACGCCTGCGACGAAGATATCCACCTCGCCGTCCGTGTCTTCCCAAATCTCCGGCCCAGTGGCGTCGTAGTGCGCCTGCGGGTTCGCCGGATTGTCAAACTGGCCGGGAATAAAGCTGTCCGGTGTTTCCCTGGCAATCTCCTCGGCCTTTGCAATTGCGCCCTTCATGCCCTCGCTGCCGGGGGTGAGCACAAGCTCAGCGCCGTATGCCTTCATCAAAAGCCGCCGCTCCATGCTCATGCAGTCCGGCATCACGATGATCGCCCTGTAGCCCCGCGCCGCCGCAACCACGCACAAGCCAATGCCCGTATTGCCGCTCGTCGGCTCAATGATCACACTGCCCGGTTTCAGAATACCCCTTTTTTCCGCGTCGTCGATCATCGCAAGGCCCACGCGATCCTTCGCCGAGCCGCCGGGATTCACGCCCTCCAGCTTGATCAGCAGCCGCGCCCTGAGCCCTTCCTCGCGCGCAATATGCCCGATTTCCAGCAGCGGCGTGCAGCCGATGAGCTGCTCGGCGGATGTATAGATTTTTGCCATTTTTCATCCTCCCTGAGAAAGATGTGCATGCCAGCATTATAAATCCATGGACAATCCCCTGTCAACTTTATCGTCTGAATTATCCACAACCTGTATCATTTTGTGGATAATTCTATTTCATCCAGCTCAATCTTATATACTGAACGATACGTTCTTTTTCTCCTCTTAACAAGATCTTAACAGGTTTTCCATTCGCCTTAAAGAATATATTTGAGAATTGTTTTTTATAGGAAAAAGGAGGTTTGCCTTTCCATGGCCAAGGCATTCAACCGCAAAAAGCTCTCTGCATTCATCCAGCGCCGCAAAATCAACGCTCTCGGTCTCACCATAATCACCGGCGCGAGCGCGGTCATCACGCTGCTTTGCGCGCTGACGGATTTCAAGCATACCGACGTCCTCGTCCTGGTAACCATCTCGATGGTCGTGCTCTGCTTCATTCAGTATTTCCGCAATCGCAAGGGCTTTCGCACGATGCACAAGTTCAAGGGCCTGCGCCGCAAGAGCAAAAACGCTTAAAGCAAAACCCGCCGGATGGCGGGTTTATTTGTATTTTTGGGCTGCTGCCTCATCGCATGCCTGTTCGATTTTCTTTCCGCAAAGCACCTGCTCCCGGGCATAGCTGAGCGCTGTTTTCATGCCCGGCCCTGGCGCAACGCCCCGCTCCATAAGCATCTTTGCTGTCGGCATGCCCGCTGCGATCACGCGCTCATAGGCATGAAGCCGATCAAATATCCACGCCTGCTCATCATCAGCATAGCTCCTGGGCTTGCCCGTTCCGCGGCTGTCGCAGACAACCAGCCATGCAAGTTCCTCAGGCTCAACCGATTCATCAAACAGCACGTTCGTCCTTGAAACCCGCGCCTTGCCGTAATAGCAGGTATGCACGCGCATATGCAGCGCGCACATGTTCTGCACGTAGCTGATCACACTTCTGCAAACGCCCAGCCGCGAAAGCATGCTTTCGCACAGCGGCACGCCCGTGTATTCATGCCCGATGGAAGCCCACGCGCCCTTGTCGTTTCTCTTCGTGGATACGGCCTTGCCCAGATCATGCGTAAGCGCCGCGAGCATAAATGCCAGCGGATCCTTCGCCCAATCCTTCTCCCCAGCCGCCGCGCGCAGCACCATCATCGTGTGCTCAAATGCGTCCCCTTCAGGATGATAGACGGGGTTCTGCTCCGCTTTTCGCAGCGCCTCAAGCTCCGGAAACCAATCTCCCAGCGCATTTGCCTGCTCCAGCACGCGGAAGAACACGTCCGGCTCGTCCGCCATCAGGAGCGCCTTCTTCATCTCGGCAAACACACGCGAAGCGCTGAGATGATCAACCGGCATGCGGCGCATTTTTTCAATTGTCTCCGCATCCGGCGTGAGATGGAATCTCGCAGCAAACTGTGCTCCGCGAAGCACACGCAGCGGATCCTCCTCAAACTGCCCGCCCGGCACAGCGCGAAGCACGCCTTTTTTGAGATCCTCCATGCCGCCGTAGGGATCGACGTACTGCCCCGTCAGCACGTCGCGCATGATGGCGTTCACCGTAAAATCGCGCCTTGCCGCCGCCGCTTCGGGCGAGAGCATCGGATCAACCGTAACCGCAAAATCCTTGTGACCCGGCCCGGTGCATGTTTCGCGGCGGGGCAGGGCTATATCCAGCCCCGCGCCCCTGATCGTATAGATCCCATATGCGCTGCCGCTCTCGTCAATTTCCCCAATCTGCAAAAGCAGTTCCCTGAGCTTATCCGGCTCAACGCCGTGTACCTCGCAGTCGATATCGTAGCAGGGAATGCCCAGCAACCCGTCACGCACGCAGCCGCCCACCATCAGCGCCCGACCGCCAAGCGCATACACGCGCTGCGCGATATCTGCAATCATCTCTCTTTGCATCATAGCTGCTCCAGCTCGCCCTGATCCCCGCGCGCGTAGGCGCATGTGAGCACATCCCGGTTGGCGATGTGTACGTCCTTTTTCCTGCCGGGAAATTTTGCCGTGAAACCCAGCTCGTCCTCGTCAATCCCCGTAACCAGCAGGTTTTTCTTCACCATCTGCCCGTCCTGCATCAGCACAGCGCATATCTTCTTTTCCCGCTCCAGCGAGTATTTGAGAAATCTGTCTATCATAATCTGTATCCGTAGGGGCGGATATCATCCGCCCGCCGTTCCCTGTCAATTCTGATCAATGCCCGTCTCATAAATGCGCACATCCGGGTTCTGATACACCAAATCGTAGTGCTCATCGATGTATTCCAGATCAACCGCGAACTCCGCGCGCTCATAGTCGCTCACGTAGATGTAATCCACGCCGTACATATCCAGAACATAGCTGTGCTGCGCCGGGAATTCATAGAAGCGCTGGCAGTTGTCCGCGTGCTCCCTGTAATCAAGGCCATGGAAGAACACATACAGGTCGCTGCCGCAGATAATCTGCCGGCCAGCCAGCGAGCAAACCGGGTTGATGTGCTGCTGTCCTGTCAGGAAAACAGCATCCTTGTCCGTGTTCTCCTCGATCCATTTGCCCGCCTCCACAGCCGTGTTGGAGAAGAGCTGATAGCCGCTGACAGCCTCGCGCGCAATCGACAGCGCGCCGGACGTCATCGAAACCGCCATAAACAGCGCGCAGAGCACATATCTTCCGCGAAGGCCGGCGAGGCGCTGCATGATGATGGAGCCATAGTCCGCAGCGAGGATCACCGCAAACATATACCAGATGTAGAACAGCTTATTGTTGTCGTATTCGTTGGGCTGGAAGAGGATCGTCTCCGCAATCACGAAAATGCCAGCCATACCCAGCACGATATCCAGATAGCCGCGCCTTCTGGATTCCAGCACGGCGAGGATCATCAGAATAAACGGCAGACCCGCATTCTTAATCCAAAACCAGAAATACCCGTCGATCATGCCGCGCCCGCCGGAGTTATTCACCCAGTTGAACTGCAGCCTCAGCGACCCGCCCTCAAGCGTCTGCTCCACGGCGGTGGAGAGCACCTGCGGCAGCGCGAGCACCAGCACAATGCCCAGATACACGCCTGCGCGCCTGAGGATGCCCTTCCAGTCCTCCGTGTCCATGATCAATCGGCCAATCACATAGCCGCCGGAGAACAGGCCCAGCGCCAGGAACGTATGCGTATGCACCATCGGCAGGCAGCTCGCCCAGAGCGCGAGCAGCAGCGTCTGGCGCATGGATTTTTCACGCATGGAGGAAATGACCAGCATCAGCGCGGGAATGCCCATCGCCCAACCGCCCATCAGCGCGCGCTGGGGGATCAGCAGGTCCGCGATGACATTGGAAAAGCGCAGGTTCAGATCCGGCTGATTCGCCGGGGTCTTATAGTATCCGGTGAATATCTCCCCGATCTTCTGGAAATTATCCCGGCCCATCATGTCAAAATCATAGATAAATCCGAGGCCGCCATTGAAGAAGAACAGCAGCGCCGCTGCCGCCACGGCTTTATGCCTGCCGCCGAGCACCTGATGGGCAAGAAGCATATATCCCACGTAGGTCACCGCCATCAGCAGCGTGCCGGGGAATACCACCGCCATCTGAATATCCATGCCCAGCATGAGCATGGTAGTGCTCAGCGAATCCGCCAGATACGGATAATTGAGCGCCGTGCCATAGAGCAGGTTATACGTCGGCGGGAACGCCATGTCCTTCATGGACGTGATGAACGAGAGATGCATGCACAGATCGCCATAGGTAGACTGGCCGCACCAGTAGGAGCCGTCGCTCTCCACCATGATCATATGCGTATGCTGCAGATACGCAGAAAGCACCGTCAGCGGCGCCACGACCACGATGATCGTGCACAGCAGCTTGCGATCCTCATAGGTCATCTTCTTCGCCTCGCGCGTGTCGCGAAGCAGCACGCTCACGCCCACCAGCGCCAGCAGAATCACCGCCGCGGCATAATGCGCCCTGAGCGTAAAATCAAACACATTCGCGCAAAGCGCAGGCAGCTGCATTTCCAGCAGCAGACCCAGCGCCAAGCCCAGAAAAGCCCGCACAAGCGGGCTTTTCCCGGGCAGCTGCGTGCGGATGATCGCCGCGCCGCCCATCACAAAAAGAAGTGTATACAAAATGGCCGCCATGGGGTTCTCCTTACTTTGCCTGCTCGCTGCGAATCAATGTCAAAGAATTCTGCCTTCTCCTGCGGCGCGGCGCTTCCGGTTCGCTCTTTACGCTTGCTTTCGGCGCAGGATTTGCCGGAAGCAGGTCGTCGTCCTCTTCCTTATTTTCCTCTTTTGCCTTTGCTTCAAAGAACGGCTGCGCGCCCGGCTTTTTTTCCATCGGCTCCATCAGATCCTTCTTCATTTCCATCAGATCCTTCACAGCCTGGTCATGCCTGCTCTGCGCTGTTTTCTGCGCGCTGATTTCCCGCGCCGCCGCCTCGGTGCAAATCGCCTGACCCAGCAGCGAAAGATACCTGCTGCGAGACGCCGTCATCAGCGCGCAGTCCATCAGCGCGATCGCCGCAATCATGATCGGCACAGCCGGCAGCCAGAAAAAGCCCAGCACAACGCCCACCGCGCCCAGCAGGGTGCTCAAAATCACCGCTGCGGCAAAATACGCCGTGCGAACCTTCTTTGCATTCTTTCTCAGCGCAATGGCCGTCTTATTCGTCAGTCGAATGGCTTCTTTCATCGAAATAACTCCTTTTGGGGCCGCAGGCCCCAAACCCCGCCTGAGGGATATCTCCCTCAGACTCCCTTCTTTGCTTCGCGCCTGCTTTAAGCCAGCAGGCACGCCCGCAGCAGCTCCACGCACGCCTCGACGTCGCGTTTATCCACAGTTTCCGCCTCGCTGTGGATATATCGGCAGGGAATGGAGATCGCGCCGGTCGCAACGCCCGTGCGCGTCTTTTGAATCGCGCCCGCATCCGTGCCGCCGTAGGGCAGCACCTCGCGCTGAACGGGAATCGCATTTTCCTTCGCCAGCTTCTCCATCATCTCAATCACGCCCGGCGTGCAAAGCAGCGAGCGATCCATGATCTTGATCGCCGCGCCCTTGCCAAGCTCCACCGGCACCTTTGTCGCGACTGCGGGCACGTCGCCCACGCCGGTCACATCCACAGCAATGCCCAGTTCCGGATTCACATGATAAGCCGCTGTCGTCGCGCCTCGAAGCCCCACTTCCTCCTGTACGGAGAATACGGCGTATACGTCGTTTTTATGACTCTCCGGCATTCCCAGCAGTGCCTGAGCCTGCACGTAGCAGGCAATGCGGTCGTCCATCGCCGAGGACGCGAGGCGGTTTTCGCCCAGCTTCGTCACCCTCGGCGCCATCACGCACATATCGCCCAGCGAAACCATGGAAAGCGCCTCTTCCTTCGTTTCCGCACCGATGTCGATATACAGATCACAAACCTGCAGCTCGCCCTTTTTCTTTTCATCCGCGCCGACCACGCCGTGCACGCCGTTTTCAAAAACGACATGCCCGCTGACCATCTTTTGAGCGCGGATGCCGCCGACATTACACACGCGCAGGAAACCATTCTTGTCCGCATCCACCACGGCCAGACCGATATGATCCATATGCGCGCTGGTCATGATGCGCCTGCCCGTGCCGTCGCCCTTCTTGACCGCAATCAGGCTGCCCATCACGTCGGTATAGAGCGCATCCACATGACCCTCAAGCGCCCCGCGGATCACATCCGCCACGCGTCCCTCATGGCCGGACGGTCCGTACGCCGTGAGAATATTTTCCAAAAGCTGCATGTTCATACAATTCAGCTCCTTATTCTTTCAAATCAACAGGAACGTTGGGGATTTCATCCCCAACCCCCTGACTGGGGACATTGTCCCCAGACCCCTATTACGCTTCGCGCCGGATTAAAGCTTCTTCGTCAGGGCGGATATTATCCGCCCCGAGATTATTCCCTTAATTCTTCTAACCGCCGCGAAGCGAAGAAGGGAGTCTGAGGGAGATATCCCTCAGGCGGGGTTTGGGGCGGCAGCCCCAACGTCACATCTCGTCCAGCACCGCAAACGCGAGTTTTTTCGCGTTCTCGATATCGCTCAGCTTGCAAACGCTCGCGCCGCTGTGGCAGTAGCGGCAGGGAATCACGATCACCAGGCATTCCACGCCCTCGCCGGTCAGGTGAATTTCGCCCGCGTCCGTGCCGCCGCTGTTGCCGCGCTTTATCTGCACGGGAATGCCGCGCTTTTCCGCTGCATTCATCGCCAGGGAGCGCATTCTCTGCGGGATAATCGCGCGCCTGTCCATGAATGTGAGCGCCGGACCGTCGCCGCATCGGGTCACCTGCCTGTGGCTTTCGACCATACCCATGTCGTTGGCCGTCGTCGTATCAAGAATGATCGCCTTGTCCGGCTTCACCTTACGCGCAGCGATCTTCGCGCCGCGAAGGCCGACCTCCTCCTGCACGGTGAATACGCAGGTGATATCGCCCGCGTAATCGCTTTTTTCCAGCACATCCAGCAGGATCATGCAGCCCGCGCGGTCGTCCAGCGCCTTGGCCTTCACAAAACCGTCGCCGAACTCGCGGTATTCGCTTTCAAACGTCACATAGCTGCCCGGCGGACAGAGGCGGTCCGCCTCTTCCTTGCTCCTGGCGCCGATGTCAATGAATATGCTGTCGTAATCCGGAGCTTTTTTTCGATCCGCCGCGCTCATCAGGTGAATCGCCTTCACACCAATCACGCCCGGCACGGCCTTTTCGCCCACGATAACGCGCTTAGAAACCACGCACCGGGGATCCACGCCGCCCACGCAGTCGATGCGCAGCTGTCCGTCCTCCTCCGCGAAGCGGACGATAAAGCCCACCTCGTCCATATGCGCAGCGAGCATCACATGCAGCTTATTTTCGTCCGTTCCCCTGCGGTATGCGTAGAGATTGCCCATGGTATCGCTGTATACGCAGCCCTCTTTGCCCGCGAGGATCTTTTCCGCCTCTTTGCGGATGGCGTCTCGCGCCTCATCCTCCCAGCCTGCCGGTCCGCGAAGCGCGGTGATGTCCTTTAAAAGCACAGCTCTTCCTCCCATCCCGCGTCCATCTGGCAAATCGTCTCGCAAATCAGCCTCGCCTGATCGGCCATCGTCGCCGCGCTGCCCACTTCCACCGTCGTATGCATATACTTGAGCGGCAGACTCAGCACCACACACGGCACGCCCTCGCAGGCGACCTGCACCTCCCATGCGTCCGTCCATGTCGTTCCGCGGGCAACCTCGTCTTCGGTCTTGACGTGCAGCTTCTTTGCCTGCTCCTTGAGCAGCTGCGCGAGCTTCCTGTGCGTATTCGGGCCGCAGGAAACCGGCGTCACATCCAGCGGGAACGTTCTGCCCGGGCGGCAGTCCGGCATCGTGCCGTGCGTCACATCGAGGATGAATGCCATATCCGGCTCGATCTTCTCCGCTGCCATCTGCGCGCCGTAGCTGTCGCGCTCCTCGCGCGCGGAGAGCACATAGTAGATATCCGCATCATGCGCGCGTCTGCTCAGTTTCTCAGCGCAGTCCAGCAGGATCGCCACGCACGCACGGTCGTCCATCGTCTTGCTGGCGATCAGATCGTTTTCAAGCGCCATCGTGCGGCCCACAAGCTGCACCGGCGTGCCCGGCTTCACCCGGCGGATAACCTCTTCACAGGAAAGGCCCGTATCGATGAACAGCTCTTCCACCGGCGTCACGCTGTCGCGGTCTTCCTCCGCAGTCAGATGCGGCGGCAGAGCACCGATCACGCCATAAATCGGACCATCCTGTGCCAGAATCGTCACTTCCTGCGCCGGCAGCGTCTGCGCCGCCACGCCCAGGGAGATGAAGCGCACAGAGCCGTCCTCTTCGACATGCATCGTCATCAGGCCGACCTCGTCGATATGCGCGCAGAGCATGATCTTCGGCCCTTTGCCGCCGCCGCGCTGCACGGCGATCACGCTCTGGCTCGGCTCAATCGCAACCTCATCGCAGTACTTTTCAAATGCGCGCGCAAAAACCCCGGCGACAGGCGCTTCAAAGCCGCTCGTCCCGGGCACGGTCGTCACATGAGAAAGAAACTTGAGATAGTCCATACGAGATTCTCCTTGGGCTGCCGCCCAAACCTGCCTGGGGATTTCATCCCCAGACCCCTTCTTCGCTTCGCGCTTTTTTTAAGCATGGCGAACTTCGTTCGCCTACAATATTGACCTTCCCCTATGTGGGAAGGTGGATCGCCGAAGGCGAAACGGATGAGGCCCCCGCCCGCAGGCGGTTAATCCGTATTGCCTTCGCCCGCGAAATCCAGCGTCTGATTCGCGCAGACGCTCTGCGTACGGGGATCAAAATGCATCTGCTCGTGCTCATCCTCAGCGGCATAGCTCATCCAATAGCTGGGCACCTGATGCACATAGCCGCAGACCTTGCAGCGATAGTAGAATACTTCCATGGAAAATTCCTCCATAAATCGGTTGTAT
>CAZACE010000017.1:0-11780 GCA_964483255.1 uncultured Oscillospiraceae bacterium | reverse complement strand
ATGCCGGTCAGTTCCTTCGCCTGCTCCAGCAGGGCGAGGCCCTCGAGCTTGAGGCCCTGGAAGGCGTAGGGGGAGGTGCGGGGCTTGAAGGCGCCGCCGCGCAGGATGGAGGCGCCGGAGGCGCGCACCTTCAGCGCGGTATCGGTGATCTGGTCGTAGTTTTCCACGGAGCAGGGGCCAGCGAACAGCGCCAGCTTGCGCCCGCCGACCTTTACCCCGCCGCAGTCGATGATGCTGTCCGTCGGATGGAACTTGCGGTTGGCCTTTTTGAACGGCTCGGAAACCGGCATGATGCGCTCGACGCCGGGCTGAATGAGAAAGTCGGTCGGATCCAGATGGGCGACGTCGCCGATGACGCCGAGCACCACGCAGCCGACGCCGGCGTTGCGCTGAATCTGCATGCCCTGAGCCTGCAGGGATGTGCACAGGGAGTCAATCTGTTCCTCGGTGGCCTTGGGCTTCATGATGATGATCATGGGAAAATTCCTTCTTTCTTTTCAAGAATCCGGGATGACCGGTAACGGGCGGCAGGAATCGAAGGTATGAAAAAAGACCCCTGCCTGTGTGGCAGGAGTCTGACAAGGCTTGTCAACGGGGTCGGCTTCAGATCCACCAAAGCCGGCGACGATCTCTCATGCACGCACAAAAGCAAGACTATCACTGCTAAAGTAATAGCCGCTAAATCGTGCAAAAGAGAAGCTGTACATCGATGTACCTCCGATAAAATGGGAACTTGTCCGATTGCAGAAATTATAACACCATCAAAAACAATGCGCAAGAGCTTTTTAAGAAGGTGCAAAAGTTGATGGTTGGTCAATTCTGAGGTGAAATCGATTCACCATTCAAGATGAAGAAAGGATATCCGGGGGAAACCCTTTCGTATTTACACGATCAGAGCATAAACCGCACGGCCACGGCCTTGCCCAGAATATTCACGCTGCGGGTTTCCTCCTCGCCGCCGATGTCGATGGGATCATAGGCCGGATTGGAGGGAAGCAGCTGGGTGAAGGCGACGCGGCCGCCGGGGGACATGATGCGCCGCACGCGCTTGAGCGTCAGCTCGTCATCCAGGGCGATGGCGGCGATTTCGCCGTCGCGCACGCTGTCCTGCTTGCGGATGAAGACGATGTCGCCGGAATGGATGCGGTCGCCGATCATGGAATCGCCCTGGGCGATGAGCGCGAAATCGCATGCGACGCTTTCCTCGATGGTCGCGTATTCGCTGCCGTCGGAGGGCTTGTAGATCGGCTCGCCGCAGGCCACGCCGCCGAGAATCGGCACGCGGCGCACGCCGTTTTCGCGGGCGATCTCCGGTTCGGATTCTTCGCCTGTGAGCATGGAGAGCGGAACGCCGAGCCTGAGCGCAAAGCCCGTGACGATGGAGAGCTTGGGCACGCGCTGCTTGGTTTCATAGCGGCTGAGCACCTGTTTGGTGGTGCCCAGTAAGGACGCCATCTCATCCTGAGAGAGGCCACGCTCCTTGCGGATTGCCTTGAGGATATCGCCGAATTCCATTCTTTCGCCTCCCTGCTGATGCTGTAAAGATTGTTGCTAATGACATTATAACAGATTTGTCACCAATTGCAACCCATTTAAAACTTTTTTAAAAAATTTGTCACCAAATGGTTGACGAACGGATGTTCGCGTGATAGAATGACGTTGTCACCAAACGAATGACGCCGGCATGATGCCGGCCCCATGACCGACAATACTCTGCGATTCATGCGGGTTTTGCGGACGAGGCCGGATTTCATCAGTTGGACGTCATCCGAATGGTGAAAGAATAAAAAAGTGGTTTTGGATTGAATAAATATTTCCGGATTTAACAAAGAAGTGGTTTGATTCGGAAAAGAAATCGTCCAAATACAAGAAAAAGTGGAATGCAGGTGGAAAGGGGATCGATGGAGCGTGGAAGCAACAATGGAGATGTCACTGCAGCGGATGGCCGACCTTGAGCGGCGCGTGCTGGCGCTGGAGGAGCGCACACGGAGGTCCCTGTGGACGCAGGAGGCAGCGCTGGCCAGCAAGGAAGAGGAGCTGCTTGAGCGCTGCGGCGAGGATGTGGACAAGACGCTGACGGCGAAGATCCTGGGCGTGACGCGCGCGACGGTGTACGCGGTGCTGGCGGATGGCCGCATTGAGGGCGCATGCTCGGGCAGGCGGGTGAGCGTGCGGAGCATCGCGCACTACATGGCCGCGCCGAAGAGCCGGGGCAGGCAGCAGAAAGTCATGCCCGCGTAAATGAGGATAGAAAAAAGACCGGACATGCCGGTCTCAAGATATATGAGTGAAAAGAAAGAGGGATTTACGATGAGCCTGATTCAGATGGTGCTTCTTCTGGTATTTGTTATTCCGCTGGTTGTGGCCTGCCTGGCCTTCACGCTGTGCGCGATGTGGATGCAGATGCGCGAGGATCAGCTGCGCTCGGAGAAGCAGGGATTGGCAGAGAGCATGTAATCCCCGAAAAGGCGCGCCATGGCGTCCTCGTAAACGGGAATGGAATTGGCCTTGCGGGCAGCCTTGAGGGGCTTATCCGCGCCTTCGAAGCAGCAGGCGATATTCTTGGCGACCTCGCGCATGCGTCCGAGCACGGCGGATGTGTGATACGCCTCTCGATAGGCGGTAAAGAGATCGTCATGGAAGGCTTTAAGCGTCTCTTTCGTCAGCGCCTCGCCGCCGGAGGCCGTCTGCGCGAGCGCAGGATTGGCGAGCATACCGCGCCCGAGCATCAGCGCCCGGGTTTCGGGGTGCGCGGCTGCAAAGGCTTCGCAGTCGCCGGGGGTGAAGAGATCGCCGTTATAGACGAGCGGCAGACGGGTTTGCTGCCGGCAGGCGTCGTAAACCTCCCTGTGCGGCGTGCCCTTGTAATACTGCTCGCGCGTGCGGGGATGGATGATCAGCTCGTGCACCGGATATCGGTTGTAGACGGCGAGCAGCTCGTCAAATTCTTCCGGTGAGAAAAAGCCAATGCGCGTCTTGATGGACACGCGCACGGGTGTATGCGCATAAACCTCTTCGAGGAAAGAATCGAGCGCATACGGATCCAGAAGCATGCCCGCGCCCTTGCCCTTGGCGGTCACCGTGCCGGAGGGGCAGCCGACGTTCAGGTTGATTTCTTCATAACCCATATCATAAAGAAGCTGAGCCGCCCAGAGGAAATGGTCGGCTTTTTTCGTGAGCACCTGCGGGACGACGCGAAGGCCGGTATTCACCTCGGGGGAAACATTGTTCCTTTCGCGCGGGGTGAGCACGAGGTTCTGTGTGGGGCTGATGAAGGGGATGAAATATTTGTCAATGCCCGCGAAATGCGCGTGATGCACGCGGCGGTAAACGGCGTCGGTCACGCCTTCCAGCGGGGCGAAGTAAATCGGCATCGAAACGGACATGGTCGTCTCCTTTGACATCGTTGAACATTGCCAGCGTATTGTAACATGAAATGACATGAGAAGCAATCGCGTAATTCCCATGGCGAACGCAGTTCGCCCTTGCATACCCGCTTTAAGCCGACGCGAAGCGGAGAAGGGGTCTGGGGATTGCATCCCCAGGCGGGTTTTAGGGCGGCAGCCCTAACGCAACCCCCAAAAAAAGAAAAGCACCGATTTGCATCGGTGCTTGTTTGTTTGTGCGGATTACGCCTCAGCGAGCCACTCGTCGGCCTTGGCGGCGGACATGCGCTTGATGGTCTCCTCGGCATACTTGGATTCGGCGCCGCCGAAGGTGTACAGGAAGAACTTGCCGCCCTCGGTCTTGTACAGGGACTCTTCGTAGCCGGCCGGATCGCCGAAAGAGCCATAGGTGCGCTTGGAAATCAGCTCGGAAGCTTCGGTATCATACTCAACCTTGCAGATGATCTTCTTCATAATCAATAGATTCCTTTCAACTTTTCTGTTATCAGGGCTGCAGAGCAGCCGGAAATATCAAACTCAATCTATCTGGTATACAAGTTACCGGACGCGGGATATGATAACACAAACTTTCTTCAAATACAACTACTTTCTCAAAAGATGATGAAACATGATGAAAAAACAGGCGATGGTTATGTGGATAAAGCAAAATAATGAAGCATTCCCAAGGGTTTTCGGGAGCGCTTTGACAGATGGAAGTATCATTTGATGGTCTTGGCTGGCAAACGTGCATGCATTGGAACCTGCATATCTGAACTTGTTATTTTTGCAAAGCGGAAATGACGATTGATGTTTTCTGCCAAAGTTGCTATACTAAGAAATGATTTCGGGAAAGCGGGAGAACGTTATGCTCAGAAACGCATTTAATATGGTATACACGAAGTTTAAGCTCCACTTTTACATGGAGATTTTCGAGCGGTTTCAGACCCGTGAGGCGAGTCTTACGACGGTGGAGGTTTTCTGCATGGAGACGATCCTTGCGCTGGGTCGTCCGTCGGTCAACGAATTTGCTTCCTTCATGCGCATATCCTCGCCCAATGCCGCTTACAAGGTGAACAGTCTGATCAGGAAGGGCTACATCCGCAAGGTGCAGTCCAAGGAAGACCGGAGAGAGTATCATCTGGAGGTCACACAGAAGTACATCGATTACTACAACATCAGCTCGCGGTATACGGATCAGGTCATGGACCGCATCAACGCGCGCTTTTCGAAAGAGGACTGCGTGAAGCTGACCGAAATGCTGGAGATCGTCAGCCGGGAACTGATGCCCGAGGTGAACATTCCAGATCAGGGATGATGGAATCAGCAATCATGAAATTCAGAAAAATGATTTGATGCTCCGCAAATCAGGCGGGGCTCTTCAAGCGAGAAAGAAGGAATGACGATGAAATTGACGACGATTCTGTTCGATCTGGACGGCACGCTGCTGCCGATGCCCGATCAGGAGCTGTTTCTCAAAGCCTATATGAAGGGACTGGCGGCGAAGATTGCGCCCCATGGTTATGATCCCAAGCAGCTCATTGACGTTGTGCTCAAGGGTGTGGGCGCGATGATCCAAAATGGCGGCACGGCGACCAATGAAACGGTCTTCTGGAGTGTATTCTGCGGCGCGTTAGGCGAAGATGCGCGCAAGGATATGCCCGTGTTTGACGAGTACTATCGAAACGAGTTCCAGCAGGTGAGCAAGACCTGCGGCTGCGATCCCCGCGCGGCAAAGCTGATCAAGTCGCTCAAGGCCAAGGGCTATCGCCTTGTGCTGGCGACCAATCCGCTCTTCCCGGCGGTGGCGACTGAGAGCCGCATCCGCTGGGCGGGCCTGAACGCGGAGGATTTTGCGCTGGTGACGACGTACGAAAACAGCACGTACTGCAAGCCAAATCTCAAGTATTATGAGGAGATCATGGAAAAGCTCGGCCTTGAACCCGCTGAGTGTATGATGGTCGGCAACGATGTGGGCGAGGACATGGTTGCAGGGAGACTTGGCATGAAGACCTTCCTGCTCACCGATTTCCTGATTAACCGCGTGGGTGAGGATATTGAAAAATACCCGCACGGCAGTTTTGAAGCGCTTGAAAGCTATATCGATTCGCTTGAAAGCTGAAGAAAATGAAAAGAACCTCTGCATGGAGCAGGGGTTTTATGATTATATACGATTGTACTCAAAGCGATCGGGATCAAAGCTGTCGTCCGGCTTGTGCTGCGGCGCGGTGAGATACCACCATACGCCGTAGCGGTCGATCACCTCCGCGCAGCAGGGACTCCACGGCAGCGTTGTCAGCGCCATGCGGACTGTACCGCCGTCACTGAGCAGCGCAAACGCGCGGCGCACGGCGTCGGCGTCTTCCAGCGTCATGCCCAGACAGACGATGTTGTTGGCGGGCTGTGCATCAAATGCCTCCGCGACACAGAGAACCGACTGCTTGCCGCTGCATAATTCGCTGTGAAAGAAGCTGCCGTCAGCATTTTTGACATGATAGCCGAGCGTCAGGCCGAAAACCTCCAGATAAAACGGCACGGCCTGCGCGCTGCATTGCACATAGATTGTATGGCCGATGGATACGGACATGGAAAGTGCCTCCTTCACAGGGACAGATTTATGTCATCTGCACGGGCATGATCTCGTCGCCGTCAAAGCGCAGATCGTCGATGCACAGCACGCGGTGGCCGCGCTCCAGATCGCCGATGATGCGCCTGTGGTAGACGATGCGCCATTCGTCCGTACCGGGGATGTTGATGTAGCCGCTGTGTCCCGGGCCGTCGGCGAGGGCGGAGGCGGTGAGGATCACCTTGCCTTCTGGCTCGATGGTCAGCGGATCGGCAGAATGGCTGGTGCAGACGCGATAGGTGCCGTCGGTCCAGTTGCCCTCAGCCCAGATGAAGTGATATACGCCGTTTCGCTTGAGCATGCAGGGTCCTTCCACGTAACCCTTCGGGGTAATATGCCGGAAGCAGCTGCCGTCCTCAAAGGGCACGAAGCCGTCCATGGTTTCGTTCATGACGGCGACATTGCAGTGTCGCCAGCCGCCGTAGTAGAGATAGATGATGCCGTCGTCGTCCTTGAACAGATGCGCGTCGATGGGCTGCGCGCCGCCTATGAATCTGTCCACCAGCGTCTTTCCTGTGTGATTCACGAAGGGACCGGCGGGATGATCCGCCACGGCGATCTCCAGACCGCCGACCTCGTCGTTATTCTGAATATCGTTGCTGGCGAAGATCAGGTAGTATTTGCCGCTCTTTTCGATGATGGTGGGCGCCCACACCGCCTGATGGACATAGGGATAGCCGGACATATCGATGATGTTTTCGTGCTTTTCCCAGTGCACAA
This sequence comes from uncultured Oscillospiraceae bacterium, assembly GCA_964483255.1. Lineage (GTDB taxonomy): Bacteria > Bacillota > Clostridia > Christensenellales > Aristaeellaceae > Ventricola. Next base: position 5,051 of record CAZACE010000017.1, on the reverse strand, counting down.
GATCTGCGGAGGAAAAGGCGTCCAGGTTCATCTGATCCTTGTAGGCGGAGAAGGATTGGGTGACATAGATCCAGTAGCGGCCCTCATAAAAGCGGGCCTCCGGATCGGCATACCAGCCGCTGACGATGGGGTTCATAAGGTTTCCTCCTATATGAAATAAATGATTTGAAACAAAGCGCATATGTCCATTTCATCGCAACGAATCCCAAAGATAGCGAGCCCATTAGTATCTGTTCTTTATCTGCTCTTGTATAAGTGTTGAAAACTTTTCCTATACTGTCCGCCCGTCAACGAAGGGCCGTTGTTTCATTTTTTACGCTCAATGGGCGCTCGGATGGGCAGTGCAACCAAGGTGACATATTGCTCCGGATTCTTATGCTGCGGAGGCCCCTCCAGATAGATGTGCCTGCATTGTCCGCTGAGAACGATTTCGTGCTTTTTTGCATAATCCAGCAGCCGACTGCGAACGGGCGGCAGATATTCATAGCTGCCGTGATGATAGGTTGCTATTGCTTGAACTGCAGGCAGCTGTACCACATTTTCTCCACTGCTGCCGGCAGGAACGACAGCGTTATATGCTACCAGATCCGGATCTTCCAGAGAAAATTCGATCCAGTACATGTGTCTGGTCAAATCGATTTGATATTTGTAAAGCGCCTCATAAGCAACTTCGCGCAGCTGACGGGTACGCAGTTCAATGGATGCGGTGCGCATACTGCGTCGATAGACCGTCTGCTGTGGAATGGTTATCATCTCAACAGGGTAATCTTCGGCAGAGCGCATGCGCTCCCGAATTTTCTCTATGCTCAGATCCAGTTCGCTGCGCAAGTTTTCCAGCCGTCTGAGCATAGGCAAAAGGTCAGTAGAACCCTCTAAATACCCTTTGATTTCCTCCAGCGACAGACCCATACTCTGAAAGGTGCGGATGCATCGGATGCGGGTCATGGTATCAATCGTATAATACCGATAGCCGGATCCATCCTCGCCTCGCTTGTCCGGCTTCACCAATCCCATGTCTTCATAATTGATAATCATTCTTCGGGTGATCCCCAACGTTTTGGAAAGTTCGCCGATAGTCATCAATCGATTGTCATTCATAGAAGTATTCTCCACCAACCCATTGCAATGTACATCAATGTTCATTGTATACTATACATGGGCAGAGTGCAAGAAGAAGGATCAAAATTTGAGCTGAATGTGCCAAAGTACGCTTCCTTCATTCCATTGCAGTTTTGCCATATTAATCATATTTTGGGAGGACTATTATCATGAAAAAGCTCGCATCCATCCTTTTGACCCTCATTTTGGTTCTGGTGCTGTGTAGTGCATCTCTTGCGGAGACGATCGAAATTGATACTTCTTATGACGGTGTACTGTTCAACTACGAAGATATCAATATGCAGATCAAGATTCCCGCGGACTGGTATCAGGTGGAGCTGACCGAGGAATATTTGGCGCAGGGCTTCTTTGATGTCTTTGCCACGGGAGAAGGGGGTGTACTGATGCTGAGCTTGCTGGAATCCACGGTTGAAGAAATTCTTGTTGAGATGGAAACCAACGATAGCATTCAGGATCCTGAAATCATCACCATCAACGGCATCGAAGCCCTTACTTTTGTGGATGTGAACACCATGCTCTATGGCACTGTGATCCCCTTTGAAGACGGATCTATGAGCGTCATGCTCATGATGGGACCTGCTGATGACGATGCCATTGCCGAACAGTTCCTTACGGTCATGGCAAGCATCGATACCATTCAGTAAGCCGATACCGGAAAAAACATTCTCATGTCCAATAGACATGCGGTACAACCATCAAAGCCCCGAAGCGATCGCTTCGGGGCTTTGATGGTCTATCTTTAGCGTCAATCAACCACCAATACCAATGATGCACAACAAAAAAATACGATGGTTTCGTTTAAAACCATCGTACTGATGTGGAGCGAAACACGCAATATCCGAACAATTAACAATAGAGGTGTTCTGCCCTGAGATGTTAAACGTGAACACGATCTTGCGGTTTCCTCCATCATTATCATAAATATAGATGGAGTTAACTAGAGTATCTATCACCCTCTGTCGATACTCCATATCATTGATATCCCCGCCCTTGAACGAGTAGAGCCAATGAAGTATGCGCTCTTTCGACAGGGGCGGTTTTTTCATGGTCTCACGAGCAATGCGCTGTTCAAGATCGGACTTCTGAGATTCAAGCTCAAGAAGACGTTCACGAGTGCTAGATGTCACGATGCCTTGCTCCATGAGATCGAGCATGTTCTTTATACGCTTTTCAATGTCCTTCTTGGTTTGCTCCAAGGTGGCTAGGACAGAGCTTTCAGCAAACTCTTTTTCCATAAGTTCTGCGGCCTTGGTAGCGATCATCTCAATGTTATTATCGGTCAAGACCGTATTTACTGTATGACGAACGACAAATTCCTCAATCCATTCCTTATGCTCCGTGTGTTTGGTGCAGGAATGAGAGCGTTTTCGATTCGAGCATTTGTAATAGTAGTGCATCTCACCGTTTCGAGATGTACCGCTTTCACCTACCATGTTTGAGCCGCAATGACCGCAAAAGAGCTTCGTGGTGAGAAGATAATCAGCATTGGCTTTGGTTCTTGCTCGTGCAGCGTGGTTATGATGGAACATGGCTTGCACCTTCTCGAATAGCTCTTTGTCGATGATGGCTGGAACACCGTCTTCAATCTCAACATCTTCGTAGCGGTACACACCGATATATTTATCATTGAGAAGAATGGTTCTCAAGCTGTTCTTATTGAAAGAGCCTCCACGAGCAGTTCGATAACCTTGCTCATTACAGTAGTTTACGATCTGTGTTGCCGATTTACCAGCAGCATACATCTCAAAGATTTCTCGAACAATCTTAGCTCCCGCTGGGTCTACTTCGTAGGTTTTGTTCTCGCTGATTCGATATCCAAGAGGAGTTGTGCCACCCGTAACCTTGCATTGCAAAGCGTTTTCTTTCATTCCTCGCTTGATGTGAACGGCAAGGTTCTGCGAGTAGTATTCAGCGTAGCCCTCCATGACCGATTCAAGAATGATTCCTTCTGGTGTGTCAGGGATATGCTGCTTTGCATAAAAGACCTTGACTCCGTTTTTCTTTAGTTTGGCTTTATAGATCGCAGAGTCATAGCGGTTACGAGCAAAGCGGTCTATGGCATAGACAAGCACAACTTGGAAATGACCTCGCTCTGAATCCTTAATCATGCGCTGAAAATCGGCACGATTATCGGTCTTGCCTGAGATTGCGCGATCAATATATTCACCAACGATGGTGATGTCATTTCTAGCCGCGAAGTCTTGACACTCTCGAATCTGTCCTTCGATAGATTCTTCTCGCTGATTATGGCTCGAATACCGAGCATAGATCACAGCTTTAATCATCGCTTCTGCTCCAATACTCGTTTTCTAAGGGTCAATCTCCGAAAGGTTTCAAATGCCTTATGGGGAATGACCTTTTTCTTTTTTATCTCAGCCGAGAGAAGTCTGAGTGTTCTCCGTATCCCCTGCCAATTCTTCTTGAGTCTCGAAGGTATAGACCATCGACATGAACTCGTGCTTCGATCTTCTGGAAAGAGAACGGTATACCCTGAGAATGTCTTCTTCGTCTTCGTTAGTTGGTCTGGCCTCAACAGTCTCCCACTCATCTTCGGTCTTAAAGAAGTCCATGACAGAGCAGTTGAGTTTTTCAGCGAGTTTGACAAGCATCTCAGCTTTGGGCAGAGAGCCGTTGTTCCACATGTTCACTTTAGAATTGCTGTACCCCAATTCAACGACAACTTTTGTCGGGGAAGTTCCTTGCTCGTTGCAGATACGTTTCAGGTTCTTTCCGAAATCGAAATCCATATTTCAGACCTCCAATAAAATAAAAATCCAGAAAACGCATTTTTCCTATTGACAAGTCTAAATTTCGGATTTATAATAAGAACAAGAAGTCCGAAATTCGGATTGACAATAGGAAAGCGGCCTCTCAAAAGGTGGCACTTTTGAGAAGTTGTGTGATTTGGTTCTCCCAATAAGAATCATAACTCCATTTTTCAGATTTGTCAATAGATTCAAAGACTTCTCACATCATTAAAACCCGGAAAAGAGGTGACAGAAGTTCATGTTCCAGATTCGAGAGAGGATGAAAGCTCTCGGTAAGACTCAGGTTTGGCTTATCCTCGAACTGCGTAAGCGAGGTATCGTAGTTCAGCCCCCGGAGATGTCTCAAATCCTGAGCGGTGTGAACACCTATCCGAAAGCCAAGCGAGTGCTTGAAGTCAGCAACAACATTCTCTCCGACATTGAAGCGAAGGTGAAGAAATGAGCAATCTGAGTTCTTCGCAGGTTTACGACCTCGCAAGACCCATCGTGGGGATGATGGAAAAGATCATGGCCTATTACCAAGACCCGGAAAACGAACGCGCTTTTCAGGAGTGGTATCTGAGGAAATATGGTCGCCCTGCCCCCGATGGAGTGTAAGGAGAGATCATGGGAACAGTATTGATTCTCAAAGACGGTAAAAGGGAGATCGTAACGAAAGACCGTCACTTCACAGACTTGGTTCGGGAGTACATGGGAGAGGATGCCGCGCAGTATATCGAAGATCGTTTCGAGGATATCTTTGATGCCGTCGAAGATGCCCTGAAATATGCGAAGGAGTGTGAGATCGCAGATAGCAGTCTCACCGACATTCGGGATATTTTGAGCGGAGTGTTCAATGAATAACCGCAAGTTGGGCAATAGTTTCGAGGCCGAGTTATGCGAAATCCTTGCAGCGCATGGTTTTTGGGCGCACAACATGGCGCAGAACAGCGCTGGTCAACCTGCCGATGTAATTGCTGTAAAGAATCGAATCGCTTATCTGATCGACTGCAAGGTTTGTTCAGGAAAAGGATTCGCTCTGAGCCGTATTGAGGACAATCAAGACCTCTCCATGAGTCTTTGGAATCAATGCGGAAACGGCGAAGGATGGTTTGCGATGAAGTTGAGAGACGGAGCGATTCACATGATTCCTCATAAGGATTTGATGATCGCTAAAGAGTCAAT
>CAZACE010000016.1:6570-11825 GCA_964483255.1 uncultured Oscillospiraceae bacterium | reverse complement strand
AAGAAAATGAATATAGCAAAAGCCTTCGGATGCTCCGAAGGCTTTTGCTGTGTGAGATTATTTCTGATAGAGCTGATTATCGAGGCTGAAGACGGGCATGCCGTCCTTCCAGTCGATCTTCATGATGAAGCAGTGGCGGTTAGGATCGTAAAGCGGGTCGCCGATGATCTCATCATACGGACGGGCATGATAGGCCATGTAGTCCTGACCATTTTCATCCTTGAAGAAGGAATTATGGCCCGGGCCGAAGATGCCCTTCTCGCGATCGGTGCAGAAGACCGGAACATTGCTCTTGTGCCAGACGGAGACGTCCATCAGGTCCGCGTCTTCATCCGCCCACAGAAGGCCGATACAGTAGGCTGGGCTGGTATCGCTGGCGGAATATGCGACGAAAATTTTGCCTTCGCCGCGCAGAATCGCCGGTCCCTCGTTGACCCAGAACTCATGGCGCTCCCAGCAATATGTCGGGGAGGAGAGAAGCATCTGCGGGGTCGCCATGGTGAGCGCATCGTTAAGCTCTGCGATATAGAGGTTGGAGATCTTCTTGCCCACGCTGACCTTCTCCGCCCAGATGCAGTAGCGGCGGCCATTCTGCTCAAAGGTGGTCATATCCAGCGAGAAATCCTGAAAGGAGAACGCTTCCTGTGCGGTGAGCATGCCGCATTCCTCCCATGTATCAACCATGGGATCATCCCCTGTGCAGCGCAGGACATACGGGCGCAGCGCCCAGATGTCGTCCTTGCGGCTGGCGGCAAAGTAGATATACCATACGCCATCTACGCGGTGCAGCTCCGGCGCCCAGATGTGCTGGCTCATGATGCCGCTTTCGTGACAATGCCAGATTTCCTTCTCCTTGGCGGCGCGCAGCCCCTCGAGCGTATCCGCGCGGCGCAGAATGATGCCGTCGTATGCCGGAACGGAGGCGGTGAAGTAATATACGCCGTCCTCGTGCAGGATATAGGGATCTGCGCGCTGGGCGATGAAGGGTGTGTTGTAAGCGGTTTTGATGTAGTTATGCTGATTCATGGGAACACCTCAGATTACAGCTTGATGTCGTAGAGTACGCCCAGATCCCAGAGCATGGAGCTGGTCAGATACTTGTTTCGCGTGTTGCGCGCGAAATGGAAGGCGTCGTTGGTGTCCTGATTGCTGATCGCGATATCGGCGGGCAGCATCGGCGCTCCAACCTCGCGCATGAGAGCCTCAATCTTTTCGGTCTCGGGCAGTTCTTCGCCCATGATCTTCTGGATGTCGTCCCAGTGGAAGAGGATGCGCTCCAGGCGCGCTGCATGGGCGGCTTTGTCGTTGTTATGCAGGGCTTCATATTCCTGACGGATGAGCCCCTCTGCGGCAGAGCCGAAGATGCGGCGCATCTCATTTTCCCAGGCGGCAGTATCAAAATTCTGGACAAAGGAAAGCGCCTTTTCCCGATCCGGCGTCATCGTGCGGATGTAGTCATACGTGCGCAGCGCCAGCAGCGTGCCCACGCCGACCTGAATGCCATGCAGTTCATAGGGCACCTTGCGCTCCAGAGCCATCATCTCCCACAGATGGCTGAAATAATGCTCCATACCGCTGGCGGGGCGGGAGGTACCGGCGTAACTCATGGCGATGCCGGAGAGGACGAGACCCTCGACCGTGGCCTGCACGGCCTGCGGCTCGCGGCGGCGAAGCCCGGGGGCATTTTCCACGATCTTTTTCAGCGACGCGCGCATGAGGGAGGCGACGTTCTCGCAGTAATACTCGCCATTGATCAATTCCACGATGCGCCACTCGCACAGGCCGATGTACTTGGCCAGCATGTCGCCAAGACCGGCATGGAGCATGCGCATCGGCGCGTCCTTGATGACGTCGATATCGCAGATGATGGCGGCGGGGCAGGCGTTGATCAGGGAGACCTTGCAGCCGTTTATGACCATGGAGGAGGAGCTGGAGGCGTAGCCATCCATGGAAGGCGCGGTGCCCACGATCATCTGCTTGCAGCCGATGGCATGGGCGAGCACCTTGCAGCTGTCGTTGATCACGCCCGAGCCGATGCCCAGCACGCAGTCGCACTTGGGATCAAAAGCCAGGAGCATGGAGCCCATGGCATGCTCATCCGGCTCCACCTCGGCCATCGGGAAACAGAAGAAGGTGTAATCAATATTCGCGCCATCCAGCGCAGCCTTCACCTTGTCCCATGCGGCTTTCTTCGTGTTTGCATCGCAGACGATGAAGGGATGCTTTGCGCCCATGGCGGCAAGGCCTTCGGGTACGCTGGCGATCGCGCCGGGGCCAATCTTGATGTAGTCCATGTCCATCTGATGATGGCGGCCGCAGGCACAGTCGTAGCCGTTTTTATCGATGAGCGCCTCGATGGACGCTTCGCTGAATCGAATCATACTGATCCTCCCGTATATCCTGTTGATAATGAGTATCCATCTTTAAGCTGCGCGAAGCGAAGAAGGGGTTCAGGGACGATGTTTCCGGGCAGGGGCTTGGGATGCAATCCCCAGCGTTCCTCAATTGTCCTTCCGCGCCTGCGCACGAATCTTCTTGAGGCGCTTCATCACGTTGTTTTCGCCGCGGCCGAAATAATCGTGCAGCAGCTTGTATTCGCTGTAGAGCGCGTCATAAACCGGGATGTTCTTGGCAATCGGCGTGTAGACGCGCAGCACCGGCGCGCCCATGGCGCGAACGGCCTGATCAAAATCCGGATATGTGCCCGCGGCGACTGCGCCCATGATCGCACTGCCCAGCGCGCCGCCCTGCTCGCAATTCACCACGCGAACGGGCACGCCCAGCACGTCGGCATAGATCTGCATGACCATGGGGTTCTTCTGGCTGATGCCGCCCAGGGCATAGACCTCGTCGATCACAGCGCCGTGCTGCGCGTAGTTTTCCACCACGGTGCGCATGCCATAGGCCGTCGCCTCCACCAGCGCGCGGTAGATTTCCTCCGGCTTTGTTTGAAGGGTCAGACCCAGCAGCGCGCCGGTCAGATCCACATCAACGAGGATCGAACGGTTGCCGTTCCACCAGTCCAGCGCGATCAGGCCGCTCTCGCCGGGCGCGAGTTTTTCGGCGAGGCTGGTCAGGTAGGCATGGATGTTCATGCCACGCTCGCGCGCAGCCTTATGATACTCTTCGGGCACAAAGCGGCTGGTCATCCATGCGTAGTGATCGCCCACGCAGCTCTGACCGGATTCGTAGCCCCAGAAGCCGGGGATGATGCCATCCTCCACGCTGCCGCAGATGCCCGGAACGGGCAGCCGCCTGGTATCCAGCAGCATGTGGCAGGTCGATGTGCCGATGATCGCCAGCATCTGGCCTGGACGCGTGATGCCCGCGGCCATGACGGCGACGTGCGCGTCGATGCCGCCGGTCGCGATGGCGATACCCGGCGTGAGGCCAAAGCGCGCGGCCATTTCATCCGTGAGCCCGCCCACGCGCGTGCCGATGGGCACGACAGGCGCCCAGAGCTTTTCCTTTACTACGTGGCGCAGGCGCTCATCCAGCGCGGCGAAGTATTCCTCGCTCGGATAGCCGTGCTCCTTGTCGTACATGCACTTGTAGCCCGCGCAGCAGCTGTTCTGCGCCCAGACGCCGCAAAGCTGCCAGACGATCCAGTCCGTCGCCTCGACCCAGCAGTCCATGGCGGCGTAAACATCCGGCGCTTCGTCCATGACCTGCCAGAGCTTGGGCAGGGACCATTCGCTGGAAACCTTGCCGCCGTAGGCAGGAAGCCACCATTCGCCGCGTGCGCGGGCAACCTCGGTCATGATGTTTGCCTTTTCCTGCGCAGCGTGGTGCTTCCAGAGCTTCACGAAGGCATGCGGGTTCTGCGCAAATTCAGGCAGGAAGCACAGCGGTGTGCCGTCTTTTTTGCAGGGCATGGCGGTGGAGGCGGTGACGTCCAGGCCGATGCCGACCACATCTGCGGGATTCACGCCGGAAGCTTTCAGGATTTCAGGCAGCGTGTGATCGAGCACGTCCATGTAATCCTGCGGATGCTGCAGCGCCCAGTCGGGGCCGAGCTGCACGCCGCAGGGCAGCGCCGTATCCATAACGGCATGCGGATAATCATACACAGCAGAGGCGAGCACGCGGCCATCCGCCGCATCCACCAAAGAGGCGCGGCCGGAGAGCGTGCCGTAATCGATGCCAATGACGTACTTGCTCAAAATATATCACCTGCACATAATAATCTACAATTATCATAACATCAAAGCGCTCCGAAAGCAACGAAAAGCGCGGCGCATAAAACGAGTTCGTGCATGAAAAAGACCCGCATCAAGCGATACGGGTCTGGCTGTGTTGCGATGAAAATCAGATGCCCAGCAGGTCGGAGTAGACCTTGAGCGCGCCGTCGGTCTCATGGGCCAGAACGCGCTTGGCGAGCACCTTGCCCAGCTGCACGCCTTCCTGATCGAAGCTGTTGAGGTTCCAGGCAAAGCCCTGGAACATGACCTTGTTCTCAAAGTGCGCAAGCAGCGCGCCCAGAGCCTGCGGGGTCAGCTTTTCGCCGATGATGATGGAAGAGGGACGGCCGCCGGCGAAGTTCTTGTTCGCGTCGGCGTCCTGCTTGCCGCAGGCAAAGGCCATGATCTGCGCGGCAACGTTGGCGCAGAGCTTCTGCTGGCTGGTGCTGCCCTGGATCACGACGTCAGACTCCATCTGGCTCTTACGGAAGCCGACAAACTGCAGCGGCATGACGTCGGTGCCCTGATGCAGGAGCTGATAGAAGGAATGTTGGCCATTGGTGCCCGGCTCACCGAAGATGACCGGACCGGTCAGGTAGTTTACCGGCTCGCCGAAGCGGTTGACGCTCTTGCCGTTGGATTCCATATCCAGCTGCTGCAGGTGCGCCGGGAAGCGGCTCAGGGCCTGGGAATACGGCAGGACGGCGGTGTTCGGATAGCCGAGCACGTTGCGCTCATACACGCCGATGAGGGCGTCGAGCAGCGCCGGGTTCTCAAGCAGGTTTTCGTTCTTGGCGAGCTTGTCGGCCTCGGCCGCGCCATCCAGGAACGCAGCGAACACTTCCGGACCAAAGGCCAGGGACAGCACAGCGCCGCCCACGCCGGAGGTGGAGGAATAACGGCCGCCGATGTAGTCATCCATGAAGAAGGCTGCCAGATAATCAGCGCTCTTAGCCAGGGGAGAGGTTTCGCTGGTGACAGCGACCATATGGTTGGAGGGGTTCAGGCCGGCCTTGACCAGAGCGCTCAAGCAAAAATGTTGCAACCACAGCGCCTGCCGTAAGCCCCCAGCTC
>CAZACE010000016.1:0-6560 GCA_964483255.1 uncultured Oscillospiraceae bacterium | reverse complement strand
GTCTCCAGCGTGGTGCCGGACTTGGAAACGAGCACGAAGATGGAGTGCGCGACGTCGATCCTGGAGAGCACGCCGGCGGCGTCGTCCGGGTCGACGTTGGAGATGAACTCCGCCTTCATCTTGAGGGTGCCGTTGACCTTCGCCCAGTTTTCCAGGGCGAGGTACATCGCGCGCGGGCCCAGGTCGGAGCCGCCGATGCCGATCTGCACGACAGTGGTGAACTTTTCGCCTGCGGCATTGGTGATTTCGCCCGCGTGAACCTTACTCGCCAGCTCGGCGATCTTCTTCTGCTCGCCCACGTAGAATTCACGCTTGTCCACGCCGTCGGCGACGACAGCGTCGCCCAGCTGGCCGCGGCACATGTGATGGAGCACGCGGCGCTTTTCACCGGTATTGATGACAGCGCCGTTGTAGAGCTCGGCGAACTTTTCGGTCAGCTGCGCTTCCTTGGCAAAGTCCGCCAGAAGAGCGAGGATATTGTCATCCACCGGACGTGCGCCATAGTTGAAATCGAGCTGAGCGCCCATGGGCATGGTGTAGTTCTTCACGCGCTGCGCGCCATTTTCGCCGGACATCGCAGAAACGAGATTGACCTTCTCGGCAGAAGCGAGGGCCTGATAGGAAGCGAGGGTGTCCATGTTTTTCCAGGCAACCATTGGGAAAACCTCCTTAAATTCACATCGGAATACGAATATACAGATGTTTACATATGCTTAAATTATACTAGCAATCCAAACAAATTTCAAGGAGATATACAATCTTCATAAAAGAAACCCTTCTTCATGCCGCCGCGAAGCGAAGAAGGGGTCTGGGGATTGCATCCCCAGGCAGGTCCGGGCGGCAGCCCGGCGTCCCTAACGTTTCCTGTTGCGCTTCGTGCAAAAACACGATATACTATCAGAAGAAATTCTATACGTGAGAGAGGAAGCCCGATGAAGCGAATGACTGCTGCGGAAATGAAAGCAGCCTTTGATTCGGAAGACTTTGAATATCAGTATCACTGCGATGCGCCGCTGGGCGCATTTGCAACGGAACATGGTACGCGCTTTGCTCTCTGGGCACCGACGGCTCAGCGCGTTATCCTTTATCTGCACCATAGCGGCCACGAGGGCTGGGCTTATGAGAGCCATGACCTTGTGTGCGGCGATCGGGGACTGTGGATCTGGGAGACGGAAAAAAACCTGCACGGCGTGTACTATGGCTACGACGTAACGGTGGACGGCGAGACACGGTTTATCGCCGATCCTTATGCAAAAGCCTGCGGACTCAACGGCGTCAGGTCCATGGTTGTGGATCTGACGAAAACGAATCCTCCCGGCTGGGAGAAGGATAAAGCGCCCAAGCGCCAGAGCGAGGATATCATCTGCGAGATCCACGTGAAGGACTTTTCCTGCGATCCTTCCAGCGGTGTGAGGGAAGAATGGCGCGGCAAGTATAAGGCCCTGACGCAGGAGAAGACCAGCGTGAGCCCCATGGGCAGACGGCCGACCTGCCTGAGCTACCTCAAAAAGCAGGGCTTCACCCACGTAGAGCTCATGCCTGTCTATGATTACGGCTCTGTGGACGAGGGCGGCGATCCGGATGCGTTCAACTGGGGCTATGACCCGGTGAATTACAACGTGCCCGAGGGATCGTATTCGACCGATCCGTATAACGGCGAGGTGCGCATCCGTGAACTCAAGGAGGCCGTGCAGGCACTGCACAAAAACGGCCTGCGCGTGATCATGGATGTGGTCTATAACCATACGTATCACCTGGAGCGCTCGTGTCTGTTCGGCGCTGTGCCGTGGTATTATTATCGGCAGAATGCGGACGGCAGCAAATCCAACGGATCCGGCTGCGGCAGCGAGATCGCCAGCGAGCGCAGCATGTGCGCAAGGTATATCCTCGATTCCGTGCTCTATTGGGCGGAGGAATACCATATCGACGGCTTCCGGTTCGATCTGATGGGTATGCTCGATACGGGACTGATGAACCGCATCCGCCATGAACTGGATGCGAGATATGGCGAAGGGGAAAAGCTCGTCTTCGGCGAACCATGGAGCGGCGGACAGTGCGCGCCCCGCGCAGGCACGCAGCTTGCGCATAAGGGCAATATGCAGCTGCTCCACAGCGAAATCGGCGCATTCTGCGATGATACGCGCGACGCCGTCAAGGGAGGGCTTGGCGATCCCAGGAGTCGGGGTTTTGTGAGCGGCGGCGATTTCAACGCGGATTGGCTGGCCGGCTGCGTGCGCGGCTGGGCCGGACGGGAACATGCCTACCACAGCTTTACCGCGCCCTCGCAGACGATTTCGTACCTGTCTTCTCATGATGACTGGACGCTCTGGGATAAGCTGGTTTACAGCATGCACGGCGACCGCAGGTTTGCGCCGAGGCGCGGGGATGTGCTTAAAGCCAACAAGCTCGCGGCGGCGATTCTCTTCTGCTGTCAGGGAAGAATCTTTATGCTCTCCGGCGAGGATTTTGCCCGGACGAAGCTGGGCGTTCGCAACAGCTATTGCTCGTCCCTTCGCGTAAACCGGCTGGACTGGAAGCGCGCGGGCAAGTTCCGCGAACTGACGGAATACTACCGCGGGCTGATCGCGCTGAGAAAGCGGCTGCCCGGCCTTTGCGATAAAAGCGAACAGGCGCGCAGGCGGATCAAGGAGATTGTCTCGCCAATGCGCGGTGCGGCGTCGATCCGCCTGGATAACCGGGGAAAGGACAGCAAATACAGTGAGCTGATGATCCTTGTCAACACGACAAACGATCCCTGCGCCTTAGCGCTGCCCGCGGGCGATTGGGATGTGCTGGTGGACGGCGAATCCAGCTTCCTCTGGAAGCGGCCCAAATCCGTATTCGGCGAGGCGGAGGCGGCGCCGGTTTCCGTGCTTTTGCTGGGCAGGCGCTAAGGAGTCGGCAATCAGGAGACGGCAATCTGATAAAAATACTTGCAAAATTGGCCTGAATGTACTATATTGATTGTATCTGACAAAGAATTGACGGACGATATGAAGACGCCGCATGCGGCGTTTTCTATCGGTGCAGATGGAAACGTTTCCGAACCGATGCATACGATTTGTCTGTCATTCAGCAACAAAAGCGTTGTCCCGCGCGGCTGGGACGGCGATAAAGGAGTAAGACTATGAAACGTGCTGCTGGCGTTCTGCTTTCCGTGACCAGCCTGCCTTCCAAGTATGGCATCGGCTGCTTCTCCCAGGCTGCGTATGACTTCGTCGACTGGCTTGCCAAGGCCGGCCAGACATACTGGCAGATTCTGCCGCTGGGCGCGACCAGCTACGGCGCGTCGAGCGATTCGCCGTATCAGGCGTTCTCTGCGTTTGCCGGCAACCCGTACTTCATCAGCCTTGAGGCGCTGGTGGAGGAGGGCGTGCTTTTGCAGGAGGAGATTGACGCGGTCAATTTCGGCGATAACCCGGCGGACGTGGACTATACCGCGCTGCATGAGCATCGCTTTAAGCTCCTTCGCAAGGCCTATGAGCGCAGCGATATCAGCCGCAACCCGGATTATCAGAAGTTCGTAAGCGAAAACCACTGGTGGCTCAGTGATTATGCGCTGTTTATGGCCGTGCATGAGTTCTTTGGCGGCGTGATCTGGACCGAGTGGCCGCAGGATATCCGCCTGCGCTGGGGCTATTCCATGGATTACTATCGCCGTGAGCTGTATTTCGATATCGAATTCCACATGTACATGCAGTTCCAGTTTGATAAGCAGTGGAAGAAGCTCAAGGCCTACGCCAACAGTAAGCACATCCAGATCGTGGGCGATATCCCGATTTATCCCTCTCCGGACGGCGCGGACGTCTGGTCCCATCCGGAGCTGTTCCAGCTGGATGAAAACAACTGCCCGACGGCGATTGCGGGATGCCCGCCGGACGGCTTTGCCGCCGACGGCCAGGTTTGGGGCAATCCGCTCTATCGCTGGGATTACCACGAGAAGACCAACTATTCCTGGTGGGTCACCCGCATGTGGCATAGCTTCCAGCTCTATGATGTGGTGCGCATCGACCATTTCCGCGGCTTTGACGAGTACTTCTCCATTCCCTATGGCGATAAAACTGCGCACAATGGCCACTGGGAGAAGGGCCCGGGTCTGAAGCTGTTCAAGCGCATCAAGGAATGCCTGGGCGATAAGCAGGTCATTGCCGAGGATCTGGGCTATATGACCGATACCGTGCGCAAGCTCGTGAAGGACAGCGGCTATCCCAACATGAAGGTGCTGGAGTTCGCGTTTGATTCCCGCGATACCGGCGCGGCGAACGACTATCTGCCGCACAACTACGGCGAAAACTGCGTCGTTTACACCGGCACGCACGACAACGAGACCATCATCGGCTGGTTTGCGGGTATCAAGGAGGAGGAGCGCAAGATGGCGCGTGAATATCTCTGCGATCCGTATACACCGGAAAATGAGATTCACAAGCCGTTCGTCAGCGTGGCGATGCTCAGCAAGGCCGATACCTGCATCATTCCGATTCAGGACTACATGGGTCTGGACAACAGCTGCCGCATGAACCAGCCGTCCACCGTCGGCAAGAACTGGCGTTGGCGCGTGAAGGCGGAGCAGATTACTGAGGAGCTCGGCGAAGAACTGGCTGCGCTGGCCAAGCGCTACGGCCGCATGAACTGGGCGGCCGCCGAGGTCATCGAGAAGGAAGAGCTCGAAAAGAAGGCGCTTGAAGCGAAGCTGAAGGAGAAGCTCAAGGCCGAAATCAAGGCTGAGCTGGAGGCTAAGGCCAAGGCTGCTGATGAGGCGAAGGCTGAAGAGCAGACTGAGGAGAAGGCCGAGTAATAAAACGCAAAGAGGCTGTGCGCATGTGCAGCCTCTTTTTGAAAGAATTCATACTCTCAGATAGAATATTTGATATGCGCGAAGCGGAGAAGGGAGCCTGAGGGACTGCGTCCCCTCAGGCGGGCGTTGTCGATGCCGATGTTTCTGTTTGTGCTGGCGGCTTTGTTTGTGCGCCTGATCATGGCGATAATGGTGTGAGGAAAAGATGGAAAAGATGGAAGAAATGGAAAAAATAGAAAAGATGGAAAAGAAGATCGTTGAGGTTGTTGCGGCGCTGATCTGGCGCGGAGATCGTTTTCTGGCCTGCCAGAGGCCGCCAGAGAAGGCGCGAGGCCTGCTGTGGGAGTTTGTCGGCGGCAAGGTGGAAAGCGGCGAGAGCGGTCCGCAGGCGCTTGTGAGAGAGTGCCGGGAGGAGCTGGACGTCATGCTGAGCGTGGGCAGAGCGTTTATGGATGTGACGCACGAGTATCCGGATCTGACCGTGCATCTGACGCTGTATGAGGCAGAGATCGCCCAGGGGGAGCCGAAGATGATCGAGCATCACGATATGCGCTGGGTGACGGTCGGGGAGATGGATGAACTGGAGTTCTGCCCGGCAGATGAGGTCATCCTGGAGGAGATCAGGAAAAGATATCTTTAATCCGGATGTATCCCCAATTTTGTGTAAACTCCAAAGTTGGTGCAAAATGGTCTCGCGAAAGAAAAGTACTATCTCTCGGCATATATGGCGGGTCTCAATAAGTTTTTGCATATCTACTATGCGCGAGTTCTTGAAGCGTAAAAAGAGCCGATGTGATTACCGGCTCTGAAGGCAGTCTCGATTTCATAAAAGTCGAGGCCTATTAAGTATACACTTTTTGGTTCTCGAAAATCTTCCTTGTTTTTTTTAATTTGGGGCTTGATTTTCGTTAGCAGGTTTTATGTTACACTTTTGTTTGCTTAACCACCCTTGCTTCAACCCCAATGTCACTTGCTTAACTAAGTGACATTGGCATTAACCCGACGCTGTGAAAGCTTTTATGAGAAGTGATGCAATTCAGAATTACTTCGCAAGGACGCCTTTGGATTTGCGGTATACCGCGATCAGGTAAGCCATGTGAATTGCGGTGAACACCACAACGGGAACATAGCTTTTCTGAATGCCCAGACCAAAGCCTACGATGATATCGTACAGGTGCAGGATCGCAGGAATCGCAAAGATTACGATGCCGTCCTTCTTGAGATTCACTGGGGACATCTTTTTCCAGTGCTTCGCGATCAACACGATGGCGCAGGCGAAGTTGAAGATCAACGCAATCAGTTCATACCAGAATTTGAAGGTGTTGTTATCGGAGTACACGGGCTTGACCAGAAGGAGGGCAGTGGGCACCAGCGCAACGATCAGCAGCGCGGCAGAAACGAAGGGATATGCAGTTCCGATCCATTCCTTCTTCGTCCTGTCGTAGAGATGCCTGCCCAGAAGCATCATGCCTGCGTAAATACCGGTCATGAAGAACCAGCTGGAGAAGTTGAAGAACGGAATGCCAAAGAACGTGGTGTCATAATAGATTTTCCAGTTCCAGTGCCCCTGCGCCACGCCGTCAAACACGTATATGTCATTGACGTAGACCGGGTCGATAGTCATATCCTGAATGGTGGACAGGATACCTACAAACCAGATGATGCTCCACTTTGGCATGTTCGTGTATTCGAACAGCGTCATGGCAGAGTACATGATGACGGATTCGATCAGCAGAATGCTCAGCGGAAGCAGACCGAACATCAT
>CAZACE010000015.1:0-11837 GCA_964483255.1 uncultured Oscillospiraceae bacterium | reverse complement strand
TCCAGATAATAGGAGAAGTTGCCGTCATGCATGTACAGCCCGCCCAGATCCAGCTCCGCAATGCGGTTGCACACGCGATCCAGGAAATAGCGGTCATGCGTGACCATCATCAGCGCGCCGCGATAGCCGGCCAGGCGTTCCTCCAGCCAGGCGATGGTCTTGGCGTCGATATGGTTGGTCGGCTCGTCCAGCAGCAGCAGATCCACAGGGCGAATCAGCGCGCTGGCAAGCGCCACGCGCTTTTTCTGGCCGCCGGAAAACGTGCGCACATCGCTTTCAAAATCCGTGATGCCCAGCTGCGTAAGCAGCGCCTTGGCCTCGTATTCATCCGGCTCGCCGACGTCCTTGGGTGCGTCCGCAAGCACCTGCCCGACGCTGGTGCGCTTTTCCAGATAGACCGGCATCTGCGGCAGAAGGCTCACGCGCAGACCGTTTCTGCGCATGACAACGCCGCTGTCCGGCTCTTCCATGCCGCACAGAATCTTGAGCAGGGTCGATTTGCCCGTGCCGTTCACGCCGACCACGCCAATACGGTCACGCTCGCCGATATAGAGCGTCGCGTCGGTAATCAGCTTTTTGAGCGTATAGCTCTTTGCAATATGTTCTGCAGAAAGAATCGCTGCCATAATCCGTTAATTCTCTTCCTTGTTGATTTCCTGCGCCTCTTCCTTCATGGCGTCCTCGCCATGGATGGCAACCAGCGCGTCCTCTTTGATGATCTCGCAGAGCATGTCCTTTGTAATTTCGCCCGTTAGGCTGGCCAGGCGGTTCGCCTGCTCCTGCACGAGCTTCTCCAGCGTATTGCGCATGCCGCGCGCATTGCCGAAGTCCAGCCGCTCAGAGACCGTCATGTCTTCCAGCATTCCGCGAACGACCCTGTTGGCGTCCTGAGTGATCACATAGCCCTGCTTCTTGGCGTTCATGGCGAGGATGGCCATCAACTCGTCGTCGGTGTAATCCGGGAAATCGATGTATTTGTTGAAGCGGGAGATGAGACCCGGATTGCTGGTGAGGAAGTCGTGCATCTCATCCGTATAGCCTGCAACGATGACAACAAGGTCGTCGCGGTTGTCCTCCATGAGCTTGACCAGCGTATCGATCGCCTCGCGGCCAAAGTCGTTCTCCATGCCCTTGCGCGCAAGCGCATAAGCCTCGTCAATAAAGAGAATGCCGCCCAGCGCGCTTTTCACAACCTCCGTCACCTTGCCCGCCGTCTGGCCGACATAGCCCGCGACAAGGCCGCTGCGGTCGGTTTCGATCAGCTGGCCCTGGCTCAGGAAGCCGAGCTGCTTATAAATCTTGGCAACAAGGCGCGCGACGGTCGTCTTGCCTGTGCCGGGATTGCCGGTAAAGACCATATGGAAGCTCATATCCATGACCTTGAGGCCGTGCTGCTCACGCATCTTTCTCACCTTGATCAGGTTGATGAGCGAATGCACCTCGCGCTTGACGCCGTCCAGACCGATAAGGCTGTCCAGCTCAGCAAGCAGTTCTTCGGTTGTCTTCTCCGGCTCTTCTTTCTTTTCCGGCTGCTTTGCAGGCTTGTCCTCCGCCTTCGGCTCGTTTCCTTCGCTCTTCACGCCGCCGGGTACGTCCACGCGGCGCAGCATCTCCTGCGCGGCGCCCGCATGGCGGCCCGCTGCGCGCGTGAGCAGGAATGTACGCAGGCTGCCCAGATAGCCGGTGATGAAATTCAGCGTCGCGCCGCCCATGGAGCCGTCCACATCCGCAGCGGCATAAAGCAGCTGGGAGACGCCCGCGACGAACTGCTGCGCGCTGTCAGTGCCGTCCTTATCATCCATCGCCACGCAGCAGCGCAGAAGCAGCGGCGTGCCTTCGGCAAAGGAGCGGTTCTTATGGCCGATGTTGAGCGCATTCTCGCAGGAGGCCTTACCAATGGCAAGCACATCGCGCGCGGGCACTTCGGCGACAAACTGCTTCATCGCCTCGGAGATGCTGCCCGCGTGCTGCGCCATGCGCAGCACAAGCGCCTGGGTATACATATCCAGAAACAGGCGGATATCGCTCGAACCCACGCGCTGCCAGTTGCCGCTTTCCACCAGCAGACTGCAGGCCTTTTCCATCTTGGCATATGCCGCGCGGCCGTTTTTCATCTGTTCGCTCATGCTTTCTCTCCTTTACGCCTTCGCGCCGAGCTTTCTTCTGATTTTTAAGAGCATACCCTTCAGGCGGGCGATCTCCTCAGGCTTAAAGAGGAAGACGTCGCGCGCCGGGATATTGTAGGTTTTCAGATAATACACGAGGAAGCAGCCGCCTGCCACCATATAGGAAACCACCGACGCGGCCGCCGCGCCCATCTTGCCCCACAGCGGGATAGTGAACGTATTGCAGATGATGTTTGCCACGACGGAGAGGGTCAGCATGCCCAGATACGTATATTTCTTGCCCTGCGCCAGCAGCAGCGTGCCGATGATCTTGAAATAGCTCATCGGAATGATGCCGACGATGAGCAGCACGGTCACCGGATACGCCGGCAGATACTCCGCGCCGGCCAGCAGCCAGATGACCGGCTTGCCAAGCACAAGAATGCCCACGATCATGCACAGCGTCAGATACAGATTGACCTTCATGCTCACGGTTACCTCGCCGATGGCGTCATCCTTGGCCGTGCGGGAGAAGAGCACCTCGCGGAAAGCGTCCGGAATCAGCCAGCCATATTCGGAGAGAGAGACGCCCAGCGTGTAAAAGCCGATCTCCGCATCCGGGATACCAAACATATAGCCCATCATGAGGGTATCAATGCGGTAATTGAGCGTGACCATCAGCGTCGTGATCATCGACACGATGCCAAAGGGCACGATCTTCGCCGCAAAGCGCAGATCCGCCCTGAGCGGATTGGGCATGCGCTTCATGCGGCGCAGCGCCATGATCACCGTGATCAGATCGCCCACGACTACAAGCGCCAGAGACACGAGGATCGTACGGTCCATCGTGTAGAACGCGAGGATGGTAATGAGCGTATTGGTGATGCGCGCGGTGAAGAATATCTTGTTTTTGAACTTCACGTCCTCCACCATGATCATGAAGCTCAGCTGATTGGCCAGCACCTGAATCGGCGCAATGAGGCAGACCGCCGTCAGCGCAAAGGAATCGATCAGCGCTGCGGCAATGACGCCGATGACCGTATAGATGATAAACTGCAAAAGGAAAATGCGCAGGAACTTATCGAGCACATCCGGCTCGTTCTGGCGCTTATAGTAGGGATAGGGCTGATAAAGGCCGAAGTTCGCCGTAACGGCAACGATGGAGATCATCGAGGATATCTGGCCCAGCTCTCCCTTGAGCTCCGGGCCCAGAAAGCGATTGGAATAGCTCGATGCAATCAGGCCGATAACCACCGCCATGATCTTGGTGAAGATGGTATAGATATAATCGTTAGACGTGATCTTATTTACAATACGCTTCAGCTGCATAATACTGCCCTTTCATGAGTTCAGACATAGATTTACAAGATATATTATAGCGCGCTATGGGCAGATTTGTAAATCGTTTTGCTGACCTTTCCTTTGTGCACAAAGAGCCCGCCGGACACATAACATGCAGTGGAGCTGATCCCCGCTCCGCGGCCTGCGGCCGCTTTCCCTTCCGAAATGCTTTGCCGGGCAAAGCCATTGTGTGCCCGAGGCACGAATCTTTGCGCAATGCCAATGACGGCATTCCGCTTTCCCATAGACCCGACGGAGGTGCGACATGATGTCTTTCTGTCATGACTGGGATTCCTGCTGGAATCACTCCTTCTGCCCCTTTCCGCAGTGGAAACATCCCCTCCTGTGCAATCCGGTGCATTTCTGCTGCGCCAATGCAAACGACGACAACGGCCCGACGCTGGTGATCCATCAGATCCTGCTCGAGCCGTGCGGCAACCAGAGCTGCACGCCGCGCACATTCACCATCCGCGTGACCGGACCGAGCTATCCCTGCGGCGAAACCTTCACCCTGCGCGCAGGCAGCTGCACGGAGCTCGACGAGCCGCTGGTCATCACCGGCCTGATTCCCGGCCAGTATGAAATCGAGCAGCTGAACACCCATTGCTCCTGCGGCTGCGGCTGCAATGAATACGACACGACATTCACCGGCCCGATTTCCTGCGGCCAGGTTTCCATCACAGCTTCCCGCGTGCCGACGGTCATCACCATCGTCTCGCGCAAGCGCCTGTGCCGTCGGCTGCGCCGCGGCTGTCACACTAACGGCTGCAGCGGCTGCGGCTGGCATAGCCATTGCGGCTGCTGATTGAGCAGGAAAGGGAGATGCTCCGGCATCTCCCTTTCCTTGTCCTGTAGGAAATTGCGCAAAGAATCGTGCTGCGGGCCACAGCCCGCCTGCTTATATCGCCATTTCGCCGTTTTCTGTTCGGGCAATGCGCAGAATCTCTACCGCCTCACCAGTGTTTGCATCCACATAGGCGTAGTAGATTTCTCCTGAAAACACGCCCTCAAACTCCCAACAGAGCTTTTCTCCCGCATCTGTAGGAATTACGCACAGGCGCGAGCGCTGAACCTCCAGGCGAGCGGAGAGCGTCAGCTGCGTCTGCTCAAGGGAAAGCGCCGGCTCAAGCGCACTGCGTGCGTGGTGACTGGTCAGATACTGCGAGCATTCTGCGCCGACAACCCGACCCGTCGCCATGGAGATTTGAAGCTTCACCTGATCGGGATAGAGCAGCACACCGTCCTGCACGGCAGCGTAATTCGCCACGACCATGCCGTCGTATTCCTGCACAAAGCAGCGCTCCATCTCGCCAAAGCCCATATCCACCAGGTAATTCTTCGCAGCAGCCAGACAGG
The DNA here is from genome assembly GCA_964483255.1 of uncultured Oscillospiraceae bacterium. Classification (GTDB taxonomy): domain Bacteria; phylum Bacillota; class Clostridia; order Christensenellales; family Aristaeellaceae; genus Ventricola. Next base: position 7,035 of record CAZACE010000015.1, on the reverse strand, counting down.
TTTGCCTGTCAACCTTCTTTTCGAATTCCGCCGCCTCCGGCATCATCCACAAAAGATGGCCGCCCTGCCCCGTCACCTGTACACTGACGCTTCCCTCCTGCGTATCAGCTGTGAAGCCGAATGCCTCAAACCGCCCGCCGCTGTCCGCTGCATCATGCACCTGATCTATGTTTGCGCCGGCAAAGCGCGCCGCCGCCTCGCGCGCCTGCTCGCGCGTGATGCGCTCACCCGTCAGCCCCTTGGGCGCACCGTCCGTCTTGCCATCGGAGAATGGCCCATCATAAATCAGCGACGGATAATCGACGCCGCTGCCGTTCAGGCTTTGCGTGTCCGGCCAGGCTTCCATGGCCGCGGTGTCCACCGCGCCCGCATCTTCATAGAGGCTCTCGCCCATGACCGTCAGATGCCTGTTCAGCCCCTGGCAGGCGACAAGCAGCCCCTCAATCTGTTTTTCGTCCGCGCTGGAAATCATGCCCCCTGCGGATACCTCTCTGGCCAGCGTCATCACGTAATCGCCCATCTGTCCGGCGAATTTCATGGCGTCCGCCGCCGTCTCCATGCTCATAGGCAGGCGCGATATGCCGGACTCCACGTGCTGCGCCAGCAGCGCCGTTTTTCCGAGCAGCTGCGCGCTCTGCCCTGCGCCGGAGGCGATGAGCAGCTTCTGAAGGTTGATCTCAATATCCGCCATTGCGCGCGCCACATCAGAAAGATCACGCTGGCGCTCCATAGAAAGGTTCATGCGCAGCTTCTGCATCCGCGCGCTCTGCACAGCGTTTACGCCCAGGGACAGGCAGAAAAGCACGCCGAATGTCACCGCCAGCTTTGCCCCGCGATTCAGCTTTTTCATGTGCGCCTCCCGTCATACGGCGAAGCTGTGCGCGCCGATATTCAGCCGCACCTCGCGCGTCCAGATCCATTTGGAGGTTGCCGTCGCCGGATTGTAATAATACAGACAGCCGCCTGTCGGATCCCAGCCGTTGAGCGCATCGCGCGCCGCACGACGGCATTGCTCGCTGGGCGTCAGGTTGATCTGTCCATCGGCCACCGCGTCAAATGCGCCCGCCTGATAGATCACCCCTGCGATGGTATTCGGAAATCTGCTGCTGCGCACCCGGTTAAGCACGACCGCACCGACGGCGACCATGCCCACATACGGTTCGCCGCGCGCCTCGCCGTGGATGAGCCTTGCCAGAAGCTCCACATCCGAGGCATACGACGAAGACGCGCTCGTCGACGCGGCAACCGCCTTCGCTGCAGAAGACGCCAGCCCCAGCGCCTCCAGCGTCTTTGTGCCGACCACGCCGTCGGCCGTAAGACCGTTCTTTTTCTGGAAATACACGACAGCGTCATACGTCGCCTGTCCGAACACACCGTCCACTTCCCCGTCATAATAGCCCCACTGGCGCAGCTTCTGCTGCACGCGGCGCACCGTCTCGCCGCGCGATCCCCAATATACCGCCGCGCTCGCCGCCGGAGCCAGAGCGATTACCAGCAAAGTGACGCATACAACCGCCGCAAGAAACCGAAGCGAAAAGCGCTTCACAGCATAACCCCCTCCGTCCCTTCATTCAGCATCCACTGCGGAATCAGCTGCTCAAAGAGCATGCTGAAAAACACCGGCTGCGCATATGCCTGCCGCGCGCTGCCCGCCGGGCAAAGCAGCACAGCAGACAAGAAAATCATAGAAAAAAGGCGACCCATGTCCGTCACTCCCATCAGGATTCTTGTTACGGACAAGGATCGCCAGTTTTATACCAGATTATACATTGGGCTGCCGCCCAAACCTGCTTGAGGGATTTCATCCCTCAAACTCCCTTCTTCGCTTCGCGACTGTTTTAAAACATTTCTTCTTCAATAACCACGCCGCACTCCGCTGTGCGCATCATCCGGCAGGAGGGATACTTCTTCTGCAGCTCCTGCGCAGCCTTTCGGCAAACGCCCGCATGCAGGAATACGCCGAAGACCGCCGAGCCGCTGCCCGTCATGCGCGCGCCCACAGCGCCCGCAGCCTCGATATCACGGATCGCCTGATCGATATCCGGACGCAGACGGCGGGAAACAGGCTCGAGCACATTGCCAAGGCTGCGGTCCAGCAGGCGCACATCGCCATTTTGAAGCGCGCGCTGCGCGGCCTCGTTGTCCGGCCTGTCCTCATCACGAATGCCATCCTCGTGCAGCGAGGTGAAGACCTCCTTGGTCGAAAGCCCGCGGCACGGCTGGAATGCCACCAGATACAGCGGACGCTTGATGGCAACCGGCGTCAGCCTCTCGCCCATGCCCTGCGCCCTCTGCAGGCCGCCGCGAATGCAGAAGGGTACGTCCGCGCCGATCGTCAGGCCGATCTCTTCCAGCTTGTCGTCATCAAGACCAAGCCCCCACAGTTGATTCAGGCCCTTGAGCGCCGCAGCCGCGTCGCTGCTGCCCCCGCCCATGCCCGCCGCAACAGGGATATACTTGCGCAGCGTGATGCATGCCCCCTTCGTGCAGCCGCTTCTTTCCTGCAGCGCACGCGCTGCGCGCAGCACGAGGTTGCTTTCATCTGCGGGCACAAAGCCGCCGCCCGTGCGAACCGACAGCGTCAGCTCATCCGCGTCCTCCATCGTCAGCTGATCGCAGAGTGTCACCGACTGCATGAGCATGTCCAGATCGTGGTATCCGTTGGGCAGAACGCCCACCACGTCGAGCGTCCAGTTGATCTTGGCTCTCGCCTGAATCTTAAGCTTCATTGTCTATTGCCTTTCTTATCGCGCCATCAGCGCCTCAATCTCCCCGGTCGTGCGCGGCACATCCCTGGAGAGCACCTCGCAGCCATCCTCGGTAATCAGCAGATCGTCCTCGATGCGGACGCCGATTTCCTCTTCGTCGATATACAATCCCGGCTCATTGGTGATCACCATGCCCGGCGCAAGCGGCACGGCGTCATGGGCAATCGCATCATGCGTATCCATGCCCAGATGATGGGACACGCCGTGCATATAGTATGTGCCGATCTCCTCGACGCTTTCAATCTTGCCGATTGCCAGCAGACCGTCGGCAAGCACTTGCTTACAGATCTCATTGAGCTCCTTGAGCGTCAGGCCCGGGCGCGCCGCCTTCGTGACCTCCTGATTGGCCCTGAGCACGATGTCATAAATCTCCTTCTGACGCGGAGAATACTTGCCATTCACCGGATAGGTGCGCGTGATATCCGCGCAGTATCCTTTCACCTTCGCGCCCAGATCCAGCAGCAGCAGCTTGCCATCCTCCATGCGGCAATGGTTGGTTTCATAGTGGAGCATACAGCCGTTCAGGCCGCTGCCGGCAATGGTCGAAAAAGCTGTGCCCTCCGCGCCGTTATAGCGAATGGCATATTCAAACTCCGCCTGCGCCTGATATTCCATCTGCCCCGGCGTGAGTGTTGCAAGGATTCTGCGAAGCCCCTTGCCGGTCACATCAATCGCTTCACGAATGCACGCGATTTCGTCTTCATCCTTGATCATGCGCATCGCAGCGAGTATCGGATGGGCATTTTTGAGCGTCGTCGCCGGATAAGCCGCAGCGAACGCCTTGGCCTTCTGCATGTTGTAGCTGTCCACATCGGTCATCGCGTTGCGATAGCAATCAAAATATGCTGCCGTCACCTGCTCGCGCGCCATCATGCGGCCCATCGCCGAGGTCAGGCTGTCAATAAAGCGCACATCATCCACGCCGCTGATCGCCTTCGCCTCTTCCCTGGTCACGCGCTTGCCCGTCCAGCGCTCCATGCTCGGCACAGCTTCCTCAATAAAAAGGATAACCTTATCCTCCGCCGCGCTCCTGCTGAGCACGAGCGCCATATTCTCCCGCCTCAGGCCGGTCAGATAGAAGAAATGATGATTCGCCTCAAACGGGCAGCAATCATCCATGCTCTGCGGAATGCCTTCTCCGCTGTAGAGCACCATGATACTCCCCTTTTCCATCTGAGCAAGCACCGCGCTGCGCCTTTGTGTGTATCTCTCCATCTGCCAAAGCCCCTTCCGCACCACTTTCTTTGCCTTTATTCTACCACAGATATCCAAATGCCGCAACGCGCCGCCCGGATTCGCCATTTGGATTCCACTTCTCACCACTTTCTTATGTTATTGGATCTAATTTGGCGTTTTATATCCACTTTTCAATCCAATCTTCTATAATTCAATCAATTATTCTCCACTATATCTCCACCGCTCTCCACAAACCAAACTTGACATCCCGTCCTGAATCCATTATCATGAAGCCATCTTTCTGAATCCATTTTCCCGAAAGGATCTGTCGTTTTGCATATCACGCTTCGCCGGGTGCTGCTCTCCCTATCAGGCAGCGCCATCCTGGCTTTCGGGCTGTACAATGTACATGCCTTCTCCGTCGTCACCGAGGGCGGCATGCTGGGCGTCACGCTCTTTCTGCATCATTGGTTTGGCATCTCCCCGTCGCTTTCCGGCCTTGTCATCAATGCCATCAGCTATCTGGCGGGCTGGCGCACGCTGGGCAATATGTTCATCTTCTATTCCATCATCTCCGGCGGCGGGTTCTCCATCTTCTATGCTGTTTTCGAGCAGTTTCCCCAGCTTTGGCCGCAACTGGCGCATATGCCGTTGACCGCAGCGATTGTCGGCGCACTGTTCGTCGGTATCGGCGTCGGGCTGAGCGTGCGTGCAGGCGGCGCGCCCGGCGGCGACGACGCCCTGGCAATGACGCTGGGCAAAATACTCCATAAACCCATCGAGCAGATCTATCTCATCAGCGATCTGCTGGCGCTGGCGCTTTGCTCAACCTATCTGCCGCTTAAAAATCTGGCCTGCTCGCTGCTCACTGTCGTGCTTTCCGGTCAGATCATCGGGCTGATCCAGCGTATTCCCTTCCCAGAAAAAACAAATGATGCATAAATGGAGCACATCCTCCACCGAATCCGATTTTTACCAGATTCAAGGAGAATGCGCTCCACTTTTTATTTCATTTTCATTTAATTTTGGAATGATCAATCCACATTGCCGCGAATATAGACGTCCTCGGCAATCGCAGCCAGCCGGCGTGTAATGCGCATGATGCCGTCGTCGCGGTTGGTCTTGCAGCCGTTGGTCATCACGGCGATCACCAGCTCGTTTTCCGGCTCGACATACAGATTGCATACGATACCCTCGTCCGTACCCTGATGTCCATAAACCCTCAGGCCCTCAAAGAGCGTATCCTGACGGATCGTGAAGAACGTATACGGGGAATCCGCCGTGATGCCGTCCGTCTCGGGGCTGTGCTCCTGTCGCATAGCCATCACGGCCTCCTCGCTGAGCACCTGCATGCCGTCCACCGTACCATCGCCGCACAGCGCAATGCCCAGTCGGGCCAGATCACGCGGACGAATCAGCAAGCTGCCGATGGTCGTACGATAATGAATATCCGGCGCGGCCTCCTGAATGTATTCCTGGCGCAGCAGATACGACGGTGCGGCATAAAGCGTGCCGTCCTTTTTATAGGTCGCAGCGATGTAATCCGGCTCGGCAAGCTGCGTCGCGCTGTAGGCCGCATCGATACCCAGCGGTTCAAAGAGCGTCTTTCTCATGTACGAGGAGACATCCATGCCGGTCACAGATTCGACAATCGCGCCGGTGATGCCTGCGCCAAAGTTCGAATAGGCGTATTCGCTGCCGGGTCTGACCTCTGCTTTGAAATTGGCGCTCGCCTTTTTCTGAATATCGATCATATCCGACAGGATGCTCGACTTGCGGCCGAAGGATGCATTCTCCACCAGGCCTGCCGTATGTGACATGAGCATGCGCAGCGTGATGGGCGTATCCATGAAGCACTTGTTGCGCACCGTGTAGCCCAGATACGTGCTGATGTCCTCATCCGGATCGAGAATGCCCTCGTCCATCATCTTCATCAGGCCGATGCCCGTCACCAGTTTGGTTACCGATGCGCCGCGGAAATAGGTTTTTTCCGTCACGGGCATGTGCGTCGTCTTCTGCTGCTCGCCATAATAACGCTCGTAGACGATTTCCCCGTGCTGCGCCACGACAAACGCGCCGCCCACGGTCTTCGTCGCGCGGAACACCTCGTCCACGCGCTCATCCATACTCAACCCCTGCGCCATGGCGGGCGCGCAGAGCGCCAGCACGAGCACGAGGAGCAAATTTGCGATTCTTCTCATCCGATCAGCCCTTCGCCGATTCCTTGATATACTGCGGATACACGCCGCGGATCGTCTCTTCATCCACCTTCACGCGGCCCAGATGCTGCGCCATGACCGCCTTCGCCTTTGCGGCGTCGCGCATGGCCACAGCCTCGCAGATCTGCTGATGATCCTCAATGATTTTGATATCTTTAACCACATTCAGCGCCAGATTGCGCACGCGGTCAAAATGGATCGTCATGCCGCAGAGCATGTTGAAGGTGTTCTCCTTCTGCGCAATGCGAAACAGCATCTGGTGGAATGCGTCATCCAACTCCATCAGGCTCAGCGAATCGCCGATGCCCGGCTCCTGGGTGAACGTCTGCAGGCGCACATTCTGACGAAGCTGCGCAATATCCGCAGGCGTGATGCGCTCGCAGACCTGATCGAGCACGGCCACCTCGAGCACCGAGCGGGCAAAGCGCGCCTCCTCCACCAGGGAATAATCGATCAGCGCAATCCGGCTGCCGCGCTGGGGCAGCACATCCACCACACGGCACTTCGCCAGATCCATGAGCGCCTCGCGCACAGGCGTGCGGCTCAGGCCCATCTGCGCAGCCAGCTCGTTTTCGCTGACCATCGCGCCAGGCTCCAGTTCCATGCTGATGATGTTGTTCTTGAGAATGCGAAGCGCATAATCCCTCGCCGTCTCGGCATAGCGTCTTTCTTCAATACGCATGTGCGTCACCATCCTGTGTTGCTTTTATGGGAAAGGACCCGCTGCTGCATGCAGCGGGCTGAATCTTTGCTTTTACGCCAGATATTTCCTGAGCGTCGCACGGACAGCGCCCGGGCCAGCCAGCTCTTCAATGAACATCTGCTCGATGCGGTCCGCCAGGCCGGCCTTCACCAGATCGCTGCCGAAGATG
>CAZACE010000014.1:11636-11851 GCA_964483255.1 uncultured Oscillospiraceae bacterium | reverse complement strand
CAGTATGAGAGCGATATCCGCGGCTGGCTGGGCCGCATGCTCTTCTCTGGTGAGGATGCGCTCAAGCATGCGAAGGTTCTCTCCGGCGGCGAGAAGGTGCGCTGTATGCTCGCGCGCATGATGCTCTCCGGCGCGAACGTGCTGGTGCTTGATGAGCCAACCAACCATCTGGATCTGGAATCCATCACCGCGCTGAACAAGGGCATGATTGAGTT
>CAZACE010000014.1:0-11626 GCA_964483255.1 uncultured Oscillospiraceae bacterium | reverse complement strand
GAGTGTATCCAGACGGTTGCCAACCGCATCATGGAGCTGCTCCCGGGCGGCCTTGTGGATCGCCGCGAGAGCTACGACGATTACCTGGACAGCGAGATTGCCAAGCAGCAGCGTGAAGCGCTGATGCACGCCTGATTCATAAATCCAATACACGGCAGAAACCCTGAGGATGTATGATGCGGCATAAAGAGGGGGGATGGCCGTGGAAAGGATTCGCAGTGAAAATGCACTGAGTATTCCGAATTTGCTGACTGCGCTGCGCATTGCGCTTATGCCTGTGATCGTCTGGTACTTTCGCAGGGGTAATATGCGCGGCGCGCTGATCGTCTATCTGGCAGCGATGCTCAGTGATCTTGCAGATGGATTCATCGCAAGGCGCTTTGGTCAGATTACGTCCCTTGGAAAGCTGCTCGATCCGATTGCGGATAAGATTTGCCTGCTGACGCTTCTGGCATTGTTTGCAGCAGATGGTCAGATCCCTGTATATCTGCTGAACATCGTGTTCCTCAAAGAAGCGATACTGGTTCTGGGAAGCGGTCTGGCGCTTAAGCATGGGATCGTCGTTTCGGCTCTTCCAATCGGCAAGTTGACGACATTCTTGTTCATTCTTTCAACGGCGGCGCGCTTTCTTGCGCTGCGCAGGGCGGCGGATATCCTTCTGCGGGCGTCCGTTGTGCTGTCGCTTGCGGCGCTCATCTGGTATAGCGTGACATTCATAAAGCGGCTTCAAGCCCAAAAGGCAATCGCATAGAATAAGCAGGCTGTATTGCGAAAGCGAACAGCCTGCTTTCATATTTGATTCTTTCTTGATTCTTTCTTGATTCTTTATTCTGTCACATGCCTGCATTTGAGCAGGGCCATAAGCTCGCTGCGCTGAGGCTCTTCCATGGGCGTGAGCGGCAGGCGAAGCGCATCATGGCAAAGTCCCATCATGGAAAGCGCCGCTTTTGCAGGGATAGGATTCACCTGTGAAAACAGTAGCCTGATCAGGGGAAGAAGCGCGAACTGAATGTTTCGCGCATCATCAAAGCAGCCGCTCATGCATGCGTGTGTCAGCGCACGGGTTTGCATGGGAACAATGTTGGAACAGACGCTGATTGCGCCGCTGGCGCCCATGGCCATAAGCGCCGTGATCGCGTCATCGTTGCCGCAGTATAAAGGCAGGGTTTCGCCGCAGGCCTGAAGGAGGTCTTGCGCGTAGGGCAGAGAACCGCTCGCCTCCTTGATGCCTGCTATGGTTGGATGCTGGGCGAGGTGCGCAGCGGTTTTCACAGAAATCGATACGCCGGTTCTCGAGGGGACGTTGTAGAGGATCATCGGCAGCGCGCATGCATCCAGAATTGCGCTGAAATGCCGGATAAGACCCTGCTGCGTCGCTTTGTTGTAATACGGCGTCACGCATAGCTGCCCCTGCGCACCCAGATGTTTGGCCTGCTGCGCATATTCGATGGCACGCCGTGTGTCGTTGGAGCCTGTGCCGATGATGATAGGGATACGGCCTTGAGCCATTTCCATGCCAATTCGGATAATTTTTTCCCGCTCATCCATCGAAAGCGTATTGGGTTCGCCTGTAGTTCCCAGCAGGACAAGCGCATCTATACCGGCATCCAACTGACGCACAATCAGGCGTTTGAGCGCGGGAATATCGAGACTGCCGTCAGGAAGAAAGGGTGTGACAAGCGCAGTTGCGCATCCTGTAAACAGCGTGGACATATGTCATTCCTCCCGATTGAATCATGGGGACAAGAAAACCGCCGCATAACGAAAACTGCTTAACGTCAGTGTTTCCGTCATACGGCGGTTTATGATGCAGATGGGGGTAAATCGAGATTTACTTCTTGGGAATGTAGCCCTGTGCACATAGCTGCTCGGCAATCAGCACAGCGCCGCCAGCAGCGCCGCGCAGCGTATTGTGAGAGAGGCCGACGAAGCGCCAGTCGAACAGCGAGTCGCCGCGCAGGCGGCCCATGGACACGCCCATACCGCGCTCAAAGTCGCGATCCAGTTTCGTCTGCGGGCGGTTGTCTTCTTCGCAGTACTGGATAAAGGGATGCGGCGCGCTCGGCAGATTCAGCTTCTGCGGCACGCCCTCAAAGCTGCGCCAGCGCTCGATGATTTCTTCCCTGGTCGCCGGCTTTTCAAAGCTGGCCCAGCAGGCCGCCATGTGGCCGTCGGCAACGGCAACGCGGATGCAGTGTGCACTGATGATCGGGGCCTTTGCCGGCACAATCACACCGCCTTCAATCTTGCCCCAGATCTTGAGCGGTTCCTGCTCGCTCTTTTCTTCTTCGCCGCCGATGTAGGGGATGACATTGTCAATCATCTCCGGCCAGCGATCAAAGGTCTTGCCTGCACCGGAAATCGCCTGATAGGTGGAAACCACCACGCGGGTCGGGTTCAGATCCTTCAGTGCGGTCAGCGCCGGAACATAAGACTGAATCGAGCAGTTCGGTTTGACGGTGACGAAGCCGATCTTCGTACCCAGTCGCTTGCGCTGGTATTCGATGACGTCGGCGTGCTCCGGATTCAGTTCCGGGATGATCATCGGGACGTCCGGCGTGCTGCGATGTGCAGAGTTGTTGGAAACGACAGGCGTTTCTGTCATGGCGTATGCATCCTCAAGCGCGCGGATCTCATCCTTTTTCATATCCACAGCGCAGAAAACGAAGTCCACCTGGCTGGTTACCAGCTCGACATTGGCAGCATCCAGAACCGTCAGATTCCTGATATGCGCAGGAATCGGCCAGGCGAAAGCCCAGCGCCCGGCAACAGCCTCCTCATAGGTCTTGCCTGCGCTGCGCGCAGAAGCGGCAACAACCGCAATTTCAAACCAAGGGTGATCGGCAAGCAGAGAAACAAAGCGCTGGCCTACCATGCCGGTTGCACCGACAACCGCAACGCGCCATTTACGCTCCATGAATCATCCATCCTTTCAAGTGCTTGCTTTATCATGATAAAGTAAGCGATAGTGCGTCCATGATATCACCGAGATTTTGAATTGTCAAGTCTGTTGACCTGCATGATAAAAAATACGCTGGCAATGCAGGAATTGTGCACCGCTTCTTTTCATTTTTCCGTGGTTATGGTATAATTTTATGATCATGGACTGTAGAATACGCGTATTATGCTTCTGCAGTGGAAATGGAGTTATTGTCATGAGCCTTCCGCTTGAAGATATGCGAATCTATCTGGATTCGCTGCGCCGTCATCGTCAGGCGCTGCATAGAATTCCCGAGGTTGGCGAAAAGGAGTTTAAAACGCAGGCCTATCTGATGAGCCGGCTTGAGGCGCTGAAACCTGATGATCTGCGCGTCTTTGCCGATACGGGCGTCCGAGCCGTATTTCGCGGAAACGGGCAGGGCAGAGTTCTGGCTTTCCGCAGCGATATCGACGCGCTCCCCGTGACCGAAGAAACCGGCTGCGCCTATGCATCCGAGCATCCCGGCTTTATGCATGCCTGCGGTCACGACGGGCATATGGCGAATCTGCTTGTGTTTGCGCAGTGGCTGAGCGAGCACAAAGAAACCCTGATCGACGATGTGGTGCTTCTGTTTCAGCCTGCGGAGGAAACAATTGGCGGGGCAAAGCGCATGATTGACGAAGGCGCGCTGGAGAATCCGCATGTCGACGTGATCTACGGTATGCACATGATGCCGGATGTGCCCAAGGGAAAGATTGCCTGTTGTGCGGGTCCGATCATGGCGCAGACCTGCGAGATGGATTTCGTCATCCATGGCAAAAGTGCGCATGGCGCGACGCCCCATTTGGGCACGGATGCGATCTCTGCCATGGGACATCTGCTGACGCTGTTCCAGACGACTGTTGCCCGCTGCGTGGATCCCTGCCAGCAGGCGCTGCTGACCATCGGCAAGGTGACAGCCGGTACGCAGCGAAACATCCTTGCCGAGCGTGCGCAGCTCGAGGGTATCGTCCGCACGTTCTCCAACAGGGTCTACGAGAGTCTTGAGGAAAGGATTCGCGCCGATCTCAAGGGCATCGAAGCTGCTTTCGGCGTCAGAACGGATTTCATCAAGCGTGTCTATTATCCCTGTGTGGACAACGATCCCGCTGAGTTTGAGCGCGTGCGCGAGATCCTTGGCGACGCCTTTATCCAGGCGAAACCCCGTATGACGGCTGAGGATTTCTCCTACTATCAACTCAGCGTGCCGGGCGTATTTGTCTTCTGCGGCTGCAAGGATGAAGCGCACAATGCGCCGCTGCATGCGTCTACGTTCGATTTTGACGAAGAATCGCTCCTGCCGGGCCTTGCGCTTTTCACGGAGCTTGTTCATACCAACTGAGAATTCCAGGAGGATACATATGGGTCTTTTTGATAGATTTTATTACGGCAAGGCCGGCAAGCGCGACTATAGTGAAATGGATATGCCTAAAACGCGTGTGTCGCTGTTTTTCCTGGTTCTTAAAGATCATTTCTTCGATCTGGTAAAGGTGAATCTGCTTCAGCTTATCTTCTGGATTCCGTTTATTCTCTGGACGTACATCAACCTGACAGTCATTCAGAACATTGATGCCAATGCGCTCCTGGCTGCCGAGGACGGCTCTGGTCAGTTGACCAGCATACTCAGCAGCTATCTGATCATCTACCTGATCGGCCTGATTCCGTGCATTGCCCTCACGGGTCCTTCTTCCGCCGGCGCAGCGTATATCATGCGCAACTGGGCGCGCGACCAGCATGCGTTCCTGTTGTCGGATTTCAAGGATGCATTCAAGGGCAACTGGAAGCAGGCGCTGCTCACCTCAGTGATCACGGCCTTGATCCCGGTTCTTGCGTATACGGCTGTGGTGTTCTACGGCGAAATGGCTTCCAGCAACATGGTCATGCTCCTTCCGCTGATCGTCGTGCTCTCTGCAACGCTGATGTGGGCGCTCATGCTTGTTCTGATCTATCCGATGATGATTGGCTATGAGCTTAAGTTCTTCGGCGTCATCAAGAATGCGTTCCTGATGGCTGCTGCCCGTCTGCCGCAGATGCTCTGTGCGCGCGTCATCACATTCATCCCGATTGCCATTCTGCTCTATGGTCTGCTGGTTGGCAACATGCTCGTGGCGGTTTGCGTGCTGCTGTATTATGTGTTCTTCGGTTTTGCGCTCTCCCGTCTTGTATATGCTTCCTTTGCGAACGGCATCTTTGATAAGTATCTCAATCCGCATATCGAGGGCGCTCCAACGAATATGGGTCTTCGCCCGCATATGGAGGAAGACGATATCCTGGATGACGACGAAGATGAGGACGAGGAAGACGACGATATCTGATTTGTGCGCGGCATGAAAGCCGGCTTCCTGGGAAAAGTAGTCTCGGGAGGTGGATGTATGTCCGATACGTTCAAAAAGCCGACACTGCGCGAGCGCAGCAAGTATGAGGCAGCAAAGGCTGCTGGTCTGCTTGATCGTGTGCTTGAGGTCGGTTGGGCAGGACTGTCCGCAAAGGAAAGCGGCAGAATCGGCGGCATACTCGCGCATATGAAGCACGAGAAAGAATAAGAAGAATAATCATGTATGATGATTTTGCAGGCGTATATGATACGCTGATGGATGATTACGATTACGATGCGTGGAGCGCGTATTATCTCTCGCTCATGGATGATATGCTGAAGGAGCGCCCTGTGCGCGCGGTGGAATGCGCATGCGGCACAGGCAGCCTGACAGTGCGCTTTGCGAAGGCAGGCCTGTCCATGGTCGGCGTGGACCTTTCCGCATCGATGCTCCGCAGGGCGGAGGAAAAGGCGAGGAAATGGGGCGTTAACGCCGCATTTGTCCGCCAGGACATGAAAAAGCTTGAGCTTCCCCGCAGGGTTGGGGTGGTTCTTGCGACCTGCGATGGCGTCAATTATCTGACAACCCCTGCAGATGTTCGCGCTTTTTTTGCCGCGGCATATCGCCAGCTCCTTCCTGGCGGCGCATTGTGCTTCGACTGTTCAAGCCGGCATAAGCTGGAAAATGTGATGGGCGATGCATTCTTTGGCGAGGAGCGCGACGGTCTTACGATTCTTTGGCAGAATGCGCTGAACAGGGATTTGCATATCCTGACCATGGATGTGACGTTCTTTGTGCGCGAGGCGGATGGACGCTATCGCCGCTTCCGCGAACAGCATCGCCAGCGTGCGCATGACGAGTGTGAGATTGTTTCCTGGCTGCTGGAAGCCGGCTTTGAGGATGTTCATGCTTACGGCGAAATGCGCAAGGATGCGCCGAAGGAAGACGATATCAGAATTCACTATATAGCACGAAAGCCGCTGGAAGAGGAATTTGAGCTCTGAGCGGCGATTACAGGAGGATATAAGTCATGGAACAGAAGAAATCCCGCCTCTTGCGTATGACGCTCAAGGGCGGCGAAGCACGCGTGTTTCTCTGCGATACAACCGAGATGGCGCAGCAGGCGCGCGATATTCACAACGCAAGCAATACCTGTACAGCGGCGCTGGGCCGCATGATTGCGGCGGCTGCGATCATGGGTACGGGACTTAAGAGCGAAGGCGACCGCATCACTGCGACGATCAATGGCGGCGGTCCTGCGGGCCCGCTGTGCGCGGTTGCTGGCCCGGATGGTACGGTCAAGGTTACGCTGGAGAATCCCGAAATCGAGCTACCGCTCAAGCCGAATGGAAAGCTGGATGTTGGCGGCGTGCTGGGCAAGGATGGTCAGCTGACGATCATGCGTTCGTTCAACTATGGCGAGCCGTATGTCGGCCGCGTTGAGCTCGTTTCCGGCGAGATTGCCGAGGATTTCGCAATGTATTACGCCGAGTCTGAGCAGACGCCGTCTCTGTGTGCGCTGGGTACGCTGGTGGGCGAAAAGGTTATCTCCGCCGGCGGTATCCTGATTCAGGCGATGCCCAATTGCTCGGAGGAGCTTCTTAATGCGCTGGAGGTTCGTGCGGAACTCTTTGGTGCGATCTCCCAGCTTCTGCAGGAGATGGCGCTGGAGGAACTGGCATATGCCTGCTTCCGCGGCCTGGATCCCGAGGTGCTCGAGGAGATTCCGCTTCAGCTTCGCTGCGATTGCTCGAAGGCGTACATTGAGCGTGTGCTGCTCTCCATGGGCGAAGAGGAGATCCGCGATCTGATTCACACGCAGAATGGCTGTGAAGTTACCTGCCATTTCTGCCGCAGTCATTACGCCTTTACAGGAGAAGAACTGGAAGCTCTGATTGAGCAGGCGAAGACTGAGGACGAAGAATAATCCCGATTTGTAAAGGAGGCGTGCCGTGTCCAACGTGGTTTCGATCGGCTGCACGTGCGATTATCTGGTAAAACGCGCGGCCAGGCATCGCCGAAGCGGCAGATATGACGAAGCGATGGCACTCCTTTGGAAAGCCAGAAATCAATTCGGATTCTCCGATGCGCTTTTGATGGAAATGGCTGAGGTCTATGAGGCGATCGGCTGTGAAGCGGAGGCGCAGCGCACATATCTGAGACTTGTGCGTCTTGACGGCAAGAGCAAAGGTCAGGCGCTGCTGCGCCTGACGATTGCCTGTGCGCAGCATGGCGATATCCAGCGCTCGATTTCCTATTTCGATCATTTGTGTGATTCTCAAAAGTGTGAGAGTCGATTGCATGGTATTTCTTCGGAAATGATCGAAGCGCTCGGCGAGCAGCTGAGGCAGGAGTCGGACAGAGGCAGTTTTCGCAATGCAAGGCAGCGCGCAAAAGCCCTTGAAAAGCGTTCTTCTGCGCTTTTGCAGCAAGGAAGGGCTGTTGCTGCCCAGCGAGCAATGGAGCGATCGATCCGCATGAAGCCGACTGCGCGAGGATACACCATGCTTTCCTGCTGTCAGCTGATTCGGGGACGGTTTGATGATGCGCTGATATCTGCGCGTAAAGCGCATGAATTGTCGCCCGGCAATGTGCAGGCGCTCTGTGTGCTTGCGGATGCGTATATGGCAGTCGGCGAAAGAGATGCGATGAGAAGGACGATCCATCTGGCTGCGCTTCGTGCGCATCATATTGACGATCTCCTGTCTGTCGCTGTTGAAAGCGCGAAGGCCGGCGAAGATGCACTCACCATCCGCCTGACCGGCAGGATTTTGAATATTTCACCTTACCATACGCGTGCCATGATGATCAGGGCCTGCGCGTTGATCAATCGGCATGAGTATCCTGCAGCAAAGCGCCTCCTTGGACGCCTGTGCGGGCTGATGCCGGAGGATTCCGTCTGTGAAAGCTATTACAGGGCGTTGTGCGGCGGACAGACGCAGTTTGACCGCCTTTCCATTGGCATGGACGTAACGAGGGAAGAGGGCGTCAGCCGGGTGACTGAGCTGTATGCTGCGCTTTGCGGGGATCTGAAAGAGATCGATGAGGATCATGCGCGATGCATGCGCATCTGCCGCCTGTGTGATTGGGCGTTTCATTCGCCAATGGCGGGCACGCAGACCAAGACGGTTGCGCTTGTGCTCCTCTCGTCGCTGCAGTCGCAGGAGGCAAGAGCCGTTCTTCTGGATCAGCTGATGGATCCGCAGATTTCTGATTCAATCAAACTCAGCACATTGCAGGCGCTCACGGCGAAGGATGGATTTGCGCCTTATCAGGTTGACATAGGCGGAAAGTTGGTCCGCCTTGCTGCAGGCGGTGTCAGCCCAAAACCGATCAGCGCCAGCAGCGCGAATGCGAAGATTGTCCAGCGGGTTTCCGATGTGCTCATGCCTGGAGATTCCGAGGCGCCAAAGCACTTGCTTGGTGCATATCTGGCCTATCTGAATGCTTTCGGACAGCCGGATAAAAAGCATGAGGATGCATGTGCGGCTGCACTTGAGCTTTGGTATCATGACATGGAGGGTACAAAGCCTGACGAGCATGTGATTGCAAAGCGATATGGCGTGTCTGTCAGAATGATGCGCATATACCTGCGTCGATTTAAAACCGGCTTACAAATGCAAGAACAACCACAACAGGGGGAATGAATATGAATTGTATCGATTTTGATCAGCAGTTTGAGCGCTACACGCGCAAGTGGATGGAAGAGAATGCTGAGAAATACAACAATAACATGGATGTTATCGAGGCGATGATGCCCGAAATCTATATGGAATTCCTCGAAAAGCCGGCGTCCTGGCTTGGCGGCGAATCGCCCGAGTCGTTCTTTGAGCAGTACGACGATGCAGCAATGCTGGTCGAGTGGATGTGTGCGTATTATGAGCAGGGAATTCCGGTTCCGGATCTGCTGCTGGAGCGCATTACGGCGCTTGGCGAGGAAGCAGAGGCCTGCCTGCTGAAGCTCCCATTCGGCGAGAATGTGCCGCATGAAGCGGCGCTTACGGCGATTTCGCTGCTTGGTGAACTGGAGAGCGTTGCTCCGATGCAGGCCTATGTTGATTTCATCATGTCGCTTGAAGAGCCGGATGAAAAGGGCGATATGTGTGCCGAGGCGCTGCTTGCGATGGGTGAGGCGGCTGTCGAGCCGATTCTCAGCGCTGTTGATGGCGCGAAGGAAGCGGCGCGCGATATTTTTGCGGATATCCTGAGCAATTATCCCGGCGAAGAGCGCACCTTTAATCTGCTGATGGAGCGATTTGCGCATTGCGAGGATCGCCATGCGCTGTTTGCTTCTTATCTGGCGAAGTATGGCGATGACCGTGCGCTGCCTGTGCTTCTGGCTGCCGCGCTGGATGATCATACGAATTATCTGGATTACGTGGAAATCGTCAGTGCGATCGATGCGCTGGGCGGCGAGCGTCCGCCGGAGCGCGATTTTAATGGCGATCCTTACTATGAATCGCTCAAGAGAATCTAAGTTACCGGAGAAATGCGCGCTTCTCCTGCGCATGTCGCCGTACAAGGAGGAACCAGTCTCGTGATTTGTCCAAACTGCGGTAGGGAGCTGGCAGATACCGTTCGTGTATGTCCCGGATGCTCGGCTGTGCAGCGCGTGTTCAAGCGCCGGCATGCTGATGCAGATATTCCTGAACCCACCGAACCCGTGCGCGTTAAGCGCCGTGTAGCGCCGGATCTTTCCGAAGCCAAACACAAAAGCGAACAGGAACTCAAGCAAAACACTTCCACACCGGAACAGTCCGTGAGGCAGAGCACTGTTGTGAGAAGCGGAAGTTCCGGCCAGGTGCCAATCGGCCTGAGCAAGCAAGCTGCCCGCAGCCAGGCTCAGGTACGGCAGGTACGCCGTGCGCCGGAGTATATTCGCCGCAAGGTTGATGCGCGTCCTGCGATGATGGATCCGCCGATCTATCGCAAGTCTCATAAGCGTCTTTTGCGTGTCGTGTTTGTCATTTTGCTGCTCACGCTTTTCGTGTGCTCTGCCAGTGGCTATATGCTCCTGGGTACGGAGAACGGACAGCGCCTGATGGCTACATGGGGCTGGTCTATCGCCAATACTGACGCCTATATCACGCTGGGCCGTGAGCTGCTTGAGCAGGCGTATTTTACCCGATCGCTGGAAATGCTTGGCGTCGCCGTTGAGCGTGAGCCTGAAAATGTGGATGCGCTGGTTCTGATGGGACAGGCTTATACTGAGCTTGGCAGAACCGATGAAGCGGTTGCCATCTATGAGTCTCTGATTCATGATATCGCGCCTGCCCATCCGAGCGCTTATCGAAATCTGATCAAGATTTATCAGCAGCAGGGCTATAACGCTGAAGCGCTTTCCCTGATGAAGACGGCATCGCTCAATGCGAATAGCACGCAGGAGTTTGATGTTATGCTGCGTGAGTATACACCGCAGACGCCGACGCTTTCGCACACTGAAGGCCGTTATAATACAGAGATTGACGTCACCATCACCATCCCGGAAGGTCAAACCGTGTATTATTCCATCGACGGAACCGACCCTTCGGAATCCGGTCTTGTCTATACGCAGGGGACAAAGATCCATGTTGCTGAAGGCAAACTGACGGTGAAAGCGATCGGCTTTACGGAGAATGGCACGCCGAGCGAGCAGATTACCGCCAATTATACGGTCATTATTCCCACGCCCGCTGCGCCTAAGGCAAACTACGCTTCCGGCGTCTACAAGAAAGCGCCCAAGGTATCGCTGCGCCCGGGTTCTGAGGATAAAGAAGAGAATGACATGATCGTCGCGATTTATTATACGCTCGACGGTCGTCAGGCGACGACGGAATCCACGCTGTATGACCCGGATAATCCTATTCAGCTTCCGATTGGCGATTCGCGTCTGCGCGCTATCGCTGTAGCCAGCAATGGTAAGATCAGCTATGAGATGAACGTCACCTATAAGGTGGAAGGAAATCTCAAGAACATGTTCGGCTCAAAAGACACATTCAAGAACATGGAGCTTTATAAGACGGGCTATAATACGTTCTCCAAGGCATGGGGCGCCCCCGAGAGCTATGAAGTGCTCCCCAAGGAAGAATGGTACAGCCCGGATATGGAGAGCTATGAGGCCGTCTACAGTTGGGGAACGGCGCGGTTTTGCATCAAGACGACGGGCGGCAGCGCCGTTCTGTATGCGCTGGATACAACCAACAGCAAAATGACCGCACCGCGAACGACCCGTATCGGAATGGAAGCTGAGGATGTGCTTGGCAAATTCCGCGATCTTGGTCAGGCTGCGCTGGACAGCAATGGCAACAGACTGCTGTATAATCTGAACTCCGGAAACTACCAGTTCGGTACGTACAGAAAAGAAGCCGATGGC
>CAZACE010000013.1:0-11855 GCA_964483255.1 uncultured Oscillospiraceae bacterium | reverse complement strand
CGCGCTTGCGGGAGAAGTCAACCAGCCAGCGCAGGGCCAGGGTCTGACGGCGCTCCGGGCGGATCTCGATCGGGACCTGATAGGTCGCGCCGCCAACACGGCGGGCCTTAACCTCCAGGCTCGGCAGAATGTTCTGCATGCCCGCATTGAACACTTCCATCGCGTCCTTGCCGGTCTTCTCGGCCAGCATGGTGAACGCGTCATAGCAGACGGACTGCGCGATGCCGCGCTTGCCGTCGAGCATGATCTGATTGATCAGCTTGGTAACGACCGTGGTGCCATACACCGGATCCGGCAGCACTTCACGCTTCGGTACAAATCCACGTCTCGGCATGGGATTTACCTCCTGGTCTTGTCGGGAACAGATTCTATATTACCCTCTGTTCCGGTTTTTCTTGCAGCATGGCTCGCTCGGCCGCATCACCGCCGCCTCAGCAAAAGCAGCAGATATTTTGCGGATCTAGCACACGGTCCTGCCCGCGCAGCTCGTTTGCGCGCTGTTCCAACACGCACAATTTTGCTGCGCTTCGCGACCGGCCACCCTCGCGGGCCGACGACACCTCCGATACTGGGAGGGCGCCACTGGGTCTATTCAACCCGGAAGAATTTCCGAAGAATTTCTTTCTTTTAGAAATTACTTCTTCGGGCGCTTCGCGCCGTACTTGGAGCGGGCCTGCATGCGCTTGGCAACGCCGGCAGCGTCCAGAGCGCCGCGGATGATGTGATAGCGAACGCCCGGCAGGTCGCGAACACGGCCGCCGCGGATGAGCACGACAGAGTGCTCCTGCAGGTTGTGGCCAATGCCCGGGATGTAGCAGGTACCTTCGACGCCGTTGGTCAGGCGAACACGGGCGATCTTACGCAGCGCGGAGTTCGGCTTCTTCGGGGTCGTGGTCTTGACGGAGAGGCAGACGCCGCGCTTCTGCGGGCACTTCTGCAGGATAGGGGCGGTCGGCTTTGCAGCGATCGCTTTTCTTCCGTTGCGGATCAACTGGTTGATCGTAGGCATGGAAGCACCTCCTATGTTTCTTTCAAAAAATCTTGGAACACTTCTTGCTGATACATCTATATGAATCCGCGCTTTGCGGAATCATAACAAATTGAAAGCGCTTTCGCGCCAAAAGAGCCGGCATGCCGGTGGCTGCCGGTATGGATGCGCGCCGCCGCAGCTCTTACTTGAGCAGGCCGGCAGCTGCTGCCTTCACATCGATCGCGCAGGCGCGTCCGAGCTTCTCCATGGATTCCACCTGCGTGCAGGGGATGTTCATGTCGTAGCAGCGGTCGACAACGCGCTTGGTCAGAAGCAGGTCCGCATCATTCGCGATGAACGCGTGGGCAACTTTGCCCTCGTCCAGCGCGCGCAGCAGCTGCTTGGTTCCGACCACACGGCGAGCGGCGTCGGCAAGAGCCTCATGCATAAATCCATTCTTCCTTTCAATGCGTCCTCTGCGCATAGCTCCCCTATGGAGGTTGCACAGCAAACACAGTCATCATACCACTTAAAAAACCATCTGTCAACTGAAAAAACGGCTTTTATTGCGCAAATGTTAAATTTTGTCGTCTCTTTTTCTTCAGTCCGCCCATGCGGCAAAAGTCTCGTCCAAGACGGGAAAATGCTCCGCGGCAAACGTGATGATTTCATAGCCGTCGGCCAGATATGCCTCGCCCCGCCAGCGGATGGCGTCGCGCATATACGCGCCGGAGGCGTCCAGCTCGTGCGTGTAGCCGCTCACCATCTCCTGAATATTCTCCTCGGTAAACAGCGTCCTGCGCATCTGTGCCCACATGTCCGTGAGCATCGCCCGCGCCGCGCCGCCCGCGTCGATCTCCAGCATCCGCGCGACCACATTGAAGGAGAACAGATCGTGATAAAAATCGCCGCTGTCTCCGTCCTTGTAGCGGCCCCAGGTCAGATCCATATCCCAGGGCGCGAAGCGGTAGACGATCTTCCCGTTTTCCCTGTGCGCCAGGATGTACATGTTGTTGAATACGTTGTCGCTCATGCCGCCGCCCTGCACGAAGAGATAGTAGCGCAGGATCGACTCCATGTCGATATGCTCCAGCACGAGGCGTTCAAACTCCGCGTCGTATTCCTCTCCCTGCGGCAGCTGTTCCAGCGCCAGATACGGCTCGAGCGCATCGAAGTCATGCCCGCTTCCCGGCGCATGGAAAACCTCGTAAATCGAGCCGTCCCGCATCGGGTTTTCTACGTAGGCGCGATCACCGATGTATTCGATCTGCGCCGTGCGGTATACGCTGTCGGTCATCGCCGCGTTTGCGCTGCGCTTTTTCAGCTCCTGCGCGTTGTCCACGGGCTCCATCATGATATATACGCCCGCGTAGCGGTCGTTCACAAAGACCTCGGCATACTGCGTCTTCCTGGGGCCGTAGGGCTCGCTCTCATCGGCGATCATCGCGTAGGCGTCCCAGCTGAGCCTGTCGCGGATCAGACTGGGATCCAGCACGCCGGCCAGCAGGATGATGTTGTCCGCCTGACCAAAGCCGGGCACCTCGGCAATCGCCCCCGAATCCTTCTGGCCATGCACAAAGTCAATCTTGTAGCTCTTCTTCTCGCTGAAGCTCGAGCCCGCGCCGCGCAGATGCGCCATCGCGCGCGTTTTGAGCCCGCCTTCGGGCGAGGCCAGCGTCACATTGGCCGCCGTATCCTCGTAGGTGATCGCCGTATCCGTCTGAATCGTCACCACCGGCAGACCCGTGAATACGATGTCGAAATACGCAAACTCCGTGTCCGTATACGCCAGAATCTGATAGGGATAGCCGTCGCGCAGCGCATCGGAGCACCAGTCGTAGCTGTAGTCATCCACAAAGACCAGCTGCACATCCTTCGCGTCCGGCGCGGTCAGATGAATATCGGGCCATTCGTCGCCCGTCTCCAGGCCGATCGGGCAATAGAACGTGTTCTCCTCACTGTCGTAGCCCAGGCGCATGCCATGGTTTTCCAGCGCAGTCACCAGCGGGCCTTCGCTCTCCACGCGTGCATCCTCAATCGCCCAGATCTGCTCGATATCCATTTCGGGCTGTATAACCGGCGCATATGGCGAAAACAGCACCACCGTGCCTGCCAGCAGCACCGTCATCGCCAGAATCCCAAGCAGCAGCCTCAGCCTCTTCATCCACATCAATCTCCGTCCGATTCTTATTCTTCTCCGGCGTACCGCTCCGACTACGCATTCACAGCCGCATAGTTTGTCGCCATTTCCATCAGGATAACGCCCGCCTTCTGATAGCAGTCCGATCCGGTCAGGAAATCATCCGGGCTCGTCGCGAAGGCGTTTCTTTTTCATATCCATCCTTCTTTGGCAGTTTTCCGACTCGAAGCCCTGTTGCGCCCCATCCGCATTTATGAATCCGTCCCGTAGATCGAATAGCTGTCTGCTTCCGGCTCGATATTGCGCAGAAATGCCGGGCAGCCTGATTCCTTGTCTTCAAACATCTTCATTACTGTATCCAGCATTTCAATGCGTGCCGCTGCAAAAGCACTCAATTCATCCACGGCTCCACCATAATCCGAAATGCCCCAGCAATCTGCATTGCGCCAAAGCGCGCCTGAGTTTTCCAGTTCCTGCGCATATTCCTGTAGCGTCTGCGTGATATGTTCCTGTGTAAATACATCTTCACGCCACTCATGCCAGCGCTGTATCATCAGATCCACAATGCCGCCGGCATCGCATGTCAGCATCCTGTCCAGGACATAAAAGGCCAGCCAGCATTCATAATCTTCTCCCAGATTCTCCCGTTTTGCCGCCCAGGACATATCCAGATCCCACGGGGCCAGCGTATATTTTCTTCCCTCCGTCGTCTGTCTTGCCCATATATATAGGTTGTTATTGACGTTATCATCCATGCCTGTAACCTGACGCAGCAGAATATAACGCACGACGCTCTCCATATCCATGCAGGCTGTCTTATGCACAAACGCCTCGTCATCCGGCTCGCTGATCATCTCCAAGTATTCCTGCAGCGGCGCAAATGGTTTCGCCTGAACCGGCTCATAACGCATTTCAAACACCGTCGTATTCTTTGTCGGATTGACCATCACCGGGCGTTCATCCACAAAGCCGATACGCAGCGTCCGGTATACGCTGTCGGTCATCAGGCTCGATCCGCCTGCTTTGGCAAGCTCCTCCTGCGAATCGATGGGTTCCATCATCAGATAGACGCCGCAATACCGATTGTTGAGAAAAACTTCGGCATATGCGTTTTTGCGTGCGCCGAATGCTCTGTCATCATCCTCGCCAAACATATCATCATAGAGCGCCCAGCTGATCCTCTCTCGCAGCATGGTTTCATCAAAAACCATCGGATTAAGCAAAATATTCTCCCGAACGCCAAAGCCCGGCAGGCTGACCATATTTTTCTTTCCATTTTCACCGCGCGTGAATTCAATCCGGTAATTCTTCTTTTCCTGATTAAACGTTCCGCCGCCACGCAAATGAATATTGGCCGCGCTGACCGTCTTTTCTTCGCCAGCTGTGCTGATGGTCACCTGAGCGGGCGTATCCAGCTCTGTGATTTCCTCCCGGCATTCGATCGTCACCAGCGGAAGTCCCGTGAATACAACGTCAAAATACCAGAACGCTTCATCCGTATAGGCCATCGCCTGATAGGAATATCCATCCCGGATCGCATCTGCGCACCAGTCATAGCTGTAGTCATCCACAAAAACCAGCTGCACGCCCTTTGCGCCCGGCGCAGTCAGATGAATATCCGGCCAGGTTTCCGCATTCTCCAACCCCAGCGTACAATAGAAGGTGTTTTTATCGCATTCGTAGGCAAGCGGTACGCCATGGTTTTCCAGCGCTGTCACCAGCGGCACATCGCTCTGCACGCGTGCATCCTCAATCGCCCAGATCTGCTCGATATCCATTTCGGGCTGTATAACCGGCGCATATGGCGAAAACAGCACCACCGTGCCTGCCAGCAGCACCGTCATCGCCAGAATCCCAAGCAGCAGCCTCAGCCTCTTCATCCACATCAATCTCCGTCCGAATTCTTATTCTTCCTCTTCGAATTGCTCCGATTCCGCTGCCATCGCAGCATAGTAATCTGCATATTGCTCCGCCGTCTCCGCGAGAATATCGCCGGCTTTCTGCTCGTAGTTCGTTTTCTCCAGGAAATCAACCGGGCCCTGCGCGGAGATAATCGTCTCCAGCGCCTCATCCAGCAGCGGCCAGCGCATATCTGCAAACGTGACGAGCTCATAGCCGTCCGGATAGGTCATGTAATTGCCCCATCGCTCGGCGTCGCGCATCAGCGCGCCGCTCTCGCCCAGCAGCACGGTATATTCCTCAATCTTCCCCTCGAGGTATTCCATGCTCAGCACGCTGCCTCGCAGCTTCTGCCAAACGTCATAGGCGATTTGCCGGATTCCGCCTGCATCGAGGCTGAGCATCCTGTCCAGCACCGGGAAATACAGCCAGCGCTCAAACGCTTCGCCGATCTCGTCCTGCTCAAAGCCCCAGGACATATCCAGATCCCACGGCGCCAGGGTATACCGCACGCTGCCATCCTGCGCGGGATGCGCCCACATGTACATGTTGTTGAAGAAGTTGTCGGCAATCGCGCCGCCCTGCATCAGCAGGGAATAAGTAAGCATCTCTTCCAGATCGAACAGCTCGATCGCGCGTGCGGCAAAAGCCTCGTCGTCCTCCGTCTGAATCAGCTCCAGATACGGCTCCAGCAGCGCAAAGCGCTTCTGGAATGTATCTGCGTTGTTGGGCGCATAATAGAGCTCATAACCCGCATTGGCGCGGTGCGGATGCTTCACATACTCGCGGTCGCGGGAGAAATTCAGCGCCGCCGTGCGATATACGCTGTCCGTCGCCAGATGCTCCTCGCCGGCAAGCGCAAGCTCCTCCTTGATATCCACAGGCTCAACCATCAGATACAGGCCAAAGTATTCGCCGTCCTTGAACAGCTCGACATAACCCGTCTTCCTTGCGCCGAAGGGCTCGTCATCCGCCTTCAGATCCGCCCACATGTCCCAGCCCAGCTTATCGCGCATCTTGGTTTCGTCATGGCGGCAGGGCAGCAGCGCGATATCGTTCGCCGCGCCGAAGCCCGGGGCGTTCACCTCAATCTTCTTGGCGCTGCCGTCGCGCTCGCGGGTGAATTCCAGCTTGTAGCCCTGCTTTTCAAAGAGCAGCGTGGATGCGCCGCGCAGATGGATGCGCGCCGTGGAGGAAAGCGGCTCCTCGCCGTATGCCGCCATCGTCACGCGGATGTTCACATCCTCGGTGGTGATCTCCTGTCCCTTCGTGTCGATCGTCAGCTGCGGCAGACCGGTGAAGACCACATCAAAGTACGAAAACTCCGTGTCCGTATAGGCAATGCCCTGATAGACATAGCCGTCGCGCAGCGCGTCAGAGCACCAGTCGTAGCTGTAATCATCGACAAAGCGCAGGCGCACATGCGGCGCATCCGGCGCGGTGATGTGAATCTCGGGCCAGGTTTCGCCATTTTCAAGGCCCAGCGTGCAATAGAACGTGTTGCTCGGCGCATCATAGGCCAGCGGCACGCCGCAGTTTTCCAGCGCCGTCACCAGCGGCATTTCGCTCTCCTGGCGCGTATCCTCAATTTCCCAGATCTCCTCGATATTCTCCGGCGCGCTATCGACTACCGGCGCATACGGAGAACCATATATCACAACGCAGACTGTCAGCAGCATAAGCGCCGCCATGGCCAGCAGCATCCGAAACCTCATGGTTGTTCAGCCCTTCTTTCAAAAACATGATCGGCTTTACTGCACGAGCGAATCCACCCATGCATCCATCATCTCAAAGCGAGCAGAAGCGAAGCTCACAATCTCATAGCCGTCCGGGTAGAAGCTGCCCTTCTCCCAGCGTTCGCTGTCGCGCGCAAATGCGCCGCTGTCGCCCAGCTCATGCACATACTGCGTAATCAGCGCATCCACCGTCTCCGCCGTAAAGCCGCGCTCCCCCAGCTGCGCCCAGATTTCCTGCGTGCGCTTCCTCGCGCCGCCCACATCCAGCGCCACGACACGATCCGCCACATCCAGCGCCACCCAGCGGTCGCCCTCGTCGCCGGCATACAAACCCCAGGTCAGATCCATATCCCAGAAGGCGAAGCGATAACGGTAGCCGCCGCCCTCGTTATGCGCCCAGATGTAGAGGTTATTGCTCGCGTTGTCGATCATGCAGCCCGTCTGCATGATGAGCATGTAGCGCAGCAGCGAATCGATATCCAGGCATGCAAGCGCCTTTTCGCGGAA
The DNA here is from genome assembly GCA_964483255.1 of uncultured Oscillospiraceae bacterium. Taxonomy (GTDB): domain Bacteria; phylum Bacillota; class Clostridia; order Christensenellales; family Aristaeellaceae; genus Ventricola. The sequence goes on along the minus strand of CAZACE010000013.1, from coordinate 4,603 downwards.
TTTTTCGTCGTCTTCCTCCGCGATCAGATCCACATACGCCGCAAGTGCGTCAAAGCCATGCTCCATGCTCGGCGCATAGAACAGCTCAAAGCCCTCTTCCGCAGAGACCGGATTGGCAAGCACAGGCCTGTCCTTGGCCATCTCCACACGCGCAACGCGGTACAGGCTGTCGCGGAAGACGGTCGCCTGTCCTTCCTTGCGCATCTCATCTCCGATATTGTAGGGCTTCAGCATCAGATACACGCCCTCGTAGCTGCCATTCACGTAAACCTCGACGTACTGATTGGGCAGCGCGCCAAAGCCCTCCTCCGGGTCAAAGGCGATATCCACGACGTCCCAGCTGAGCCTGTCGCGCATCATCGTGTTGTCGATGGCAATGGGCAGCAGAAGCAGCTCCTGCGTATCACACAGACCCGCCACGCTGCGCAGCACCTTGCCGCTGTCGCCGCCGCGGGTGAATTCCACGCGATAGCCGCCCTTTGGCTTCCAGGAGAGGCTTCTGTCGCCGCGAAGATGCACGCGCGCAGGCGAGCGCAGGGTTTGTTCCCCATGCATGCTCATCGTGAAATCCGCCTGCGTGTCCAGCTCGGTGATGAGTTCCTGCGACGTAATCTGCACCACCGGCAGACCCGTGAACACGATATCGAAATACGCAAATTCCGTATCCGTATATGCCAGCGCCTGATAGCTGTATCCATCCATCAGCGCATCCTGACACCAGTCATAGGTATAATCGTCGGAGAACATGAGCTTCACACCCCGCGCGCCCGGCGCGGTGATGTGCATATCCGGCCAGGATTCTCCATTCTCAAGACCCAGCGTGCAGTAAAATGTATTCGTCTCAGCGTTATAGGCCATCGGCACACCGTGGTTTTCCAATACCGTCACCAGCGGCGCATCGCTTTCCTCGCGCGTATCCTCGATATTCCAGATGACCTCGATATCCTCGGGCGCGGGCGCCATCACAGATGCATACGGCGAGCCTATGACAACCGCGCCGCACAGCAATGCAAAGAGCACCAGCATCGCCAGCAGCAGCCTCAGTCTTCTCATACGCAGCATCCTCCCTCGGTTTTCTCGATCAATTCAGTTCGCCCCGGTCGAACGTCGTATAGCCGTTGATGTCCAGCCTGCGTCCGCTAAGCTCCTCGCTGGTGATCTCCGCAATACGCCTGTCCATCATCGCAATACGCGCGCAGGCGTAGGCATAGATGTTGTAGTTTTCCGAATAGGAATTCGGCCTGTTCCATTTGACCGCATCGCGGTAGAACGCGCCGGAGTCGTTCATCTGTGTGTTGTAGCTGTTTAGCAGCCGCTCGATGTTCTCCTCATTAAAGGCGCTCTCGCGCATCTGCTGCCAGATCGCCTTCGCCCGCTCGCGCGCCACGCCGCCGCAGTCCAGCTCCAGCAGCCGATCCAGAATCGGGAATTCATACCAGACCTCGGCATTCTCCTCGTCGTCGCGTCCCCAGGAGACGTCCAGATCCCACGGACCGAACAGATAGCGATAGCCGTCTGCCTCGCGATGGGCGACGATATAGAGGTTGTTGCGCTCGTTGTCCGTCATGCCGCAGGCCTGCACAAACAGCGCATAGCGGATCACGGAATCAATATCCAGCATCTGCATGGCCTGCTCGCAGAAGATCTGATCGTCTTCCTGCGCGAACATGGCCAGATACGGCTCGATACTGCCATGTCCCTCTTCGCCAGCAGGCAGATAATGCTGCTCATAATATATATCGCGGTGATCCTGAATGAGCGGCTTGTCAAACTCATACACACTGCGGCCCGCCAGACGGTAAAGGCTATCCGTCGCTGCCGCGTCCCGTCCGAGCTTGCTCAACTCGTCCACATAATCAAACGGGCGCATGATCACGTAAATGCCCAGGTATTCCCCGCCCGCAAAGACCTCGCAGTACGTCGTCTCTCTGGATCCAAAGGGCTCTTCCTGCGTCGAAATGCCGTTCCAGAGATCCCAGCTCAGCTTATCGCGGATCAGCAGCTGATCCATCGAGCAGGCAATAAGGATGAATTCATCTGTTTCGCCCAGGAAGGGCATCTCCTGCGCCGTCTTGTGCGTGCCGTCGCTGTATTTGGTGAATTCCACCTTGATGCCATGCTTGGGCCGCATGCGAAGACTCGTGTCGCCGCGCTCATGCGCGCGTCCGTGGGCCTGCAGCGGCGCCTCGCCCGCAACGCTGATGGAAATCTCTGCCGGGATATCCTCATGCGGAAGCAGCGGCTCGTCTATATCCAGCTTCACAATCGGCAGACCGGTGAATACGATATACGAATAGTAGAACTGCGTATCCGTATACGCCATGATCTGGTATTCATAGCCGTCGCGAATGGCATCCTGACACCAATCGTAGCTGTAATCATCCACAAAGACAAGCCTGACGTCCTTCGCCTCCGGGGCTGTCAGGCGGATATCGGGCCACGTATCGGCATTGTCCATGCCCAGCGTACAGTAAAACGTGTTGCTTTCCGCATCATAGCCCAGCGCCTGACCATGGTTTTCCAGCGCGGTCACCAGCGGCGCTTCGCTCTCTATGCGTTCATCCTCAATCGCCCAGATATCCTCGATATCCGCAACCGACTCCACCACGGGCGCAAACGGGGAAGCACAGATCACAACCGCCGCCATCATGCAAAGCAGCAGCGCAATGCCCGCCAGGAGCCGGAGCTTCAAAAAGCGCTTCATTTGTTTTTCCGCTTCTCCTTTCTCTTGGGCCGCATGCCAAAATAGGCGGAGCTGACGCATCCGCCTGATGGAAGATTATTCCTGATACACCGCGTCCTCATGCGGCCACATGGAGCTCATCATCCTGTCAGCCACATGCAGATGCTCCACGGCAAACACCTTGATCTCGTCCAGATTGAGTTCCTGCGCACCGCCCTGCCATTTCTCTGTCTCGCGCAGATACGCACCCGAGCGGTTGATCATATCCTCAAACTCCTGAATGCGCATATACATCGCATCATCCGAGATAAGCGTCGCACGCTTCTCGTTCCACATGTCCCAGAGCATCTGCTGCGAATTCCCGATATTCAGATCCAGCATACGCCAAACCTGCGTATAATACAGGTTGATGGTATCCTCATCGCCATTGCCGAACATACGGATAAATGCCAGGTCCAAATCCCAGGGGGAGAGATGATAGACAAAGTGATCTTGATCCCAAAGCGCCCAGATATAGACATTGTTGAAATAATTGTCATGACCCAGGCTGGCTGCCTGCACAAACAGGAAATACTCCAGAATCTCCTTGACATTCAGGCTCTTTTGGCAAAGCTGCGTGAATTCCTCGTCCGAAACCTGCTCCCAGTCCGAGCTCATCCTGATAAAGGGATCAAAGCGTTTCAGCGCCGCCTTGGACGACACGCCCGGCGGCGCATAGCGCAGCTCGCCATACAATCCTGCCTCTGCCTGCCAGTCCGCATTCGGTTTCTCACCGAGATTCTCTGTCTTGATGATGCGCGATACGTAATCCGTGAGCAGATTGCCGCCCATGCGCACAATCTCTTTCTCCACGTCAATGCGCTGCATCACCTGATAGATGCCCACATACTCGTCATCCAGGAAAACCTCGGCCATCTGGCTCTGCTGAATCATAAACGCTTCGCCATCCGGATTCCAGTCGCGCCACAGGCTCCAGGCGATCTCGTTGCGCGCACAGGTGCCGTCCGCGCCGTTGCCGATCAGCAGCCAATCCGTATCTGCCGGCATGCCCAGCACGCTGCGCGCTATCTTGTCGTCTCCGCGCACCGTCATCTCGTGGAATTCCATGCGGTAGGACCACTTCGGATATTCCTTTACATAACCGCCGCCGCGCAGATGCACCCATACGCCGGAATTGATCGCCTCATGATCGGCACTGGAAATGCTCACGCGCGCCGGCACGTATTCCTCGCCCAGCGCCTCCCCGCCGCCATGCACATGCATCGTCACCGTCGGCAGACCCGTGAAGACCACGCCGAAGTATGCATACTGCGTATCGGTATAAGCCAGCAGCTCATAGCGGTATCCGTCGCGGATTGCATCGCTTCGGTAATCATAGCTGTAATCATCGATCCACGCCACGCGCAGGTTTTCCGTGCCCTGTGCGCCCTGGGCAAAGAGCGCAAGCTCCGGCCAGTCGCCGGTATCCTCCATGCCCAGCGTGCAGTAGAACGTGTTGCTCTCGCGGTCAAAGCCCAGCTCATTGTCGCCGTTTCGCATGCCGATAACCAGCGGATTCTCCCAGCTCTCCTCGCGGCTATCCTCAATCTCCCAGGCGTCCTCCAGCTCCAGCATCGGCTCCACCGCCGTGTTCGCCTTCCTCTGCGGGCTCTCGGCCAGCATCGCCAGCATCGGCTCGACCATATGCTCCGCGTCGTTAGCGTTGATGTCGCCCTGGCTATTGGAAAGAATGTGCGTCAGCGGCACAAGCAGCATGACCAGCAGCGCCACAAGCAGCGTCGTCCTGATTACGTTTCTTCTCATCGTGTTTCACCTGATCCGGTTTATTTGCTCTCCGCTCCGGCGGATATAGTACGCATCCGGCGTCCTATCCGCCCCTGTTCAGCCGATATACGCCCCGTGATATTTTAAGCCATCTTA
>CAZACE010000012.1:0-12451 GCA_964483255.1 uncultured Oscillospiraceae bacterium | reverse complement strand
TCTCCATGGCCTGGCGGATCGCCTCACGGCGATTCTCGATCACTTCATATTTCGCGCCCGTGGGCACAATACCCTGCTCAATCGCGTCAAGAATGATCATCGGATCCTCAAAACGCGGATTGTCGCTGGTGAGAATCGAGTAATCGGCCAGCTTGCCGGCGATTTCGCCCATCATCGGGCGCTTGCCCTTATCGCGGTCGCCGCCGCAGCCAAAGACGAGAATGATGCGTCCGCGGCAGAACTCGCGTACCGTCTGCAGAATATTCTCCAGCGCGTCCGGGGAGTGAGAATAATCCAGGATCATGCGGTACGGCGTTTCGGTGGCGAGCATCTCCACGCGGCCCGGCACGGATACAACCGCCTCCAGGCCCTTCTTGATCGACTCAAGGCTCACGCCCACAATCAGTGCGCAGGCTGCAGCCACAAGCGCATTGTAGACATTGAACATGCCGGTGAGCAGCAGATGAACGCGCTCAAACTGCAGGTTGCGCAGACTGAGCGTAAAGGATACGCCGCTCTCGGTGATTTCGATATCGCGCGCAAACAGATCCGCGCGGGCGGAAATGCCGTAGGTCAGCGTCGGGCAGGTCAGATCCCTCATGATTTCCGGCGCAGTATCCTCATCGACGTTGATCGTCGCATTGCGCACCATGTCCGGCGTGAAAAGAAGCTTCTTCGCCTCAAAATACTTTTCCATTGTGCCGAAGAAGTCCAGGTGATCCTGCGAGAGATTGGTATAGGCCGCCGCTTCGAATGTTATCGTGACCAGCTTGCGCAGATACAGCGCATGCGCGGAAACCTCCATGCACACCACCTGCACGCCGGCGTCCGCCATGATGCGCAGGATCTTGAACATCTCGATCGGATCCGGCGTCGTCAGCTTGCTGGGCAGCTTGGTATTGCCTGCGATGCAGCCCGTCGTGCCGATGATGCCGCAGCGGATGCCCGCCGCCTCAAAGATGCTCTTGAGCAGGAAGGTGGTCGTGGTCTTTCCCTTCGTACCGGTGATGCCGATGAGCTTCATGCGCTGCTGCGGATCGCCGTTGAATGCGCTGGCAATACGCGTCATCGCCGCACGCACGTCGGTGACGAGCACCTGCGGGCAGTCAATATCCAGTTTGCGCTCCACCACCAGCGCCACACAGCCGTTTTCAATGGCCTGCGGCGCAAAGTTATGCGCATCGACCGTGCCGCCGCGAATGCAGAAGAACAGGCCGCCCGCGCATTTCTCTCTCGAATTCGCGGTCAGCGCGCTGATTTCCGCATCCGCCGTCAGTTCCAGCAGTTCCGGCATATTCATCGTCAGTTGTGAAAGCTTCATCGTCATTCCTCCATGGTCTGGATGTGTATAGCGTCACGGTTCCAGATAATCGACCGTGACTGTATCTCCGGCCGCAGCGTACGTTCCCGCCGCCGGGCTCTGTTTGATCGCAATTCCGTCCCCTCGCGCTTCGAGCATGAGTCCCGCCTGCAAAAGCGCCTGCGCGCTTTCCCTGTGCGGCATGCCGATCACGTCGGGCACCTGTGTAAATTCCTGCGCAGTCGGCGCTCGCTCGCCCGTCACGTAAAGCATCGCGCAGAATCCTTCCTGCACGCTGGCGCCTGCCGGCGGAAGCTGCCCTGTAACCAGCTGCTGCGTACCATCGGTCACGCAGTCCAGTCCCAGATCGCCAAGAATCGCGCGGGCGTCCGCCACGTTCATGCCGGTCACATCCGGCATGGAGACCTGCTGTTTTTTCGCGCTGCCGTCTGTTTTTTGAACGCCCAGCAGCGGCAGGATTTCCTTTAGAATCTGCGCCGCAAACGGCGCCGCCGTCGTTCCGCCGTAATCCGGCTTCACCTGCGCCTCATCCACGATCACCAGTACGGCGACCTGCGGATCTTCCACAGGCGCAAAGCCTACGAACGAGCCGATATGCAGATTCCTTTCGATTCTTCCCTCTTTATAGATCTGGGCTGTGCCTGTCTTTCCGCCGACTGACCAGCCCTCCACCTGCGCGTTCTTTCCGCCGCCCTCGGCGACCACGCCGCCAAGCAGGCTGCGCATCGTCGCGCTCGTCTTTTCCGATATGGGATTGGCCGCCACGCTCGGGCTGATCACTTCCAGCTCGTTTCCATCCTCATCCAGGATCGCCTCCACCAGATACGGCTTCATCAGGCGGCCTCCATTGACCACCGCGCATGCTGCCGTAATCATCTGAATCGGCGTTACCGCCACGCTCTGGCCAAAGCCAATGCGCGCCAGGTCTACATCCTTGACATTCTTTTGGGGAATCAGAATACCCGAAACTTCGCCATAGAGATCAATCCCCGTGCGCCTGCCCAGGCCAAAGGCATGCAGATACTGATAGAGCTTTTCGCTGCCCAGCCTCAGCGCCAGCTGTGTGAACACCGGATTACAGGAATTTTCAAGCGCCTTTCGCATAGACTCAGCGCCATGCGGCGCGCCCCAGCAGCGCACCGTACTGCCGCTGACCGTAATCCGGCCGGAGCAGTAGAATCCTTCATCCGGATTCGTCGCGCCGCTGTCAATCGCCGCAGCCGCTGTCAGCATTTTAAACGTGGAGCCCGGTTCGTATACATCGCTGAGCACGGTAATGCGCATCAGTTCGTTGAGCTTCTCTATGTCGTCTCGCGGCGGGTCCGCCGGATCATACGTCGGATACATCGCCATCGCGCGCACAGCGCCCGTGTTCACGTCCATGACGATCGCCTGTACCTGCTGCGCTTCATTCACCGCGGCGCATTCACGCACGGCCCGCTCCACAGCAGACTGTACCTCGCGGTCGATCGTAAGACGCAGTGTATTGCCAGAAACAGCCGGCACATACATCGTCACGCCGTCAGGCAGCGTCCTGGCTCTGGCGTCCACCTCGGTCACCATTTTGCCCGGTTCGCCGGCAAGCACATCCTCATATTTGAGTTCCAGTCCGCTCTGACCTACGCCATCCACATTGCAAAGGCCCAAAACCTGCGCAAGGGCTGTCCTTATAGGATACCATCTGCTGACGTCTTCGTCAAATGTTAATCCTTTCAGTCGGTTATATTCCGGATGATTTTTGTCTGCAAGCATCGCGCGCAGCCGGTCGGCATCCTCTCTGCTCACCTGCCGCGCCAGCGTGACGCTCGCCGCCTTCGTATTCTGAAGGCGCTTTTTTGTGCGTTCGGCACTCACGCCCAGTTCTCTTTGAAGAACGTCAGCAAGCCCATCGACGTCGCTCACATCGCGCACAGCAGCGCTGATGGTGAAACTGGTGATGGACTGGGCCAAAAGTTTTCCGTTTGTATCCACGATATCGCCGCGCCGCGGCGCAACAATGCCGCTTCTCGTCCACTGGCGCACACCCCGGGCGGTCAGGTCCGCACTTTGCAGAATCTGAAGATCCGCAAGCCGGACGAGCACGCAAAGAAAAAGGAGGAAGAATCCGCCAATCAACAGGACCAGCCGCTTTCGTACGGTGGCTCCCGGTGACCGCAAGCCCTCTCACTCCCCGATATGAAGCACGTTGAGCAAGCCCAGCAGAATGTCAAGCATTTCCATTCTGGGCTCCTCGCTGTTCTGTACCGATTCCTGCACCGCAGAATCCGGCGCCTGAATGTAGATCTTCTGCGTCATCGCGCGTTCCGGGCGCAGCATGCCCAGCTCGTTCTGAGCCAGATTGCGGATGCGCTCGCCGCCGCGCGCCAGCTCCAGCTGCTGGCTAAGGCGCTCGTTATCGCGCTCAAAGGCCACCGTGGACGCCTGGTAATTGTTGATTGCGCGCTGAATCTCCACGCCCTGAATCATCTTCTGCCCCCAGACGGCAGTCATCAGCATGATGACGCCTAGGAGCACGATGCAGGCGATAAAATCCTTGCGCTCGCGCCTCACCTGCGCGCTCAGGTATTCAACGAAAGACTTCTGCTTCGCCTGCTTGCGGCGCACAACGGGCGCCTCAGCGTTTTGCGCACCCTCGAACACCGGATACGGCGTCTCGTTCCACGGGCGCTCGCTGCGATAGCCGGCGCGGTTGAGATCGCGCAGTTCATCCTGCGCAGAACCCGCAGGCACATCCGCAATATACAGCGGGCGATTTTCTTCGCCGGCATAACCTGCCAGGCTGTATTTTCCGCGCACGCTGCGCGCCTTGTAAGTACCTGCCATCAGTGTATTCACCCGCCTTTCCGCCAAGAACCTCTTTGTTCCCCGGCTTATTTGGAAATGCCCTTTGCCGCGCGCTTATGCCGCAGCGGGCAGCTTGCTTATGTTTATCCTGCCGGTCAGATCGGATACTTTTCGTATACGTAATCTGCCAGCTGCTCGAAATCGTCCTCGGTCTCCGCTTCCAGCTTCGCATAGACCTCGGCATCCCAGATCTCGATGTAGTGATTCAGGCCCACAAAGACGATATCCCTGGCCAGACCAATCTTGTTTCTCAGCTTCACAGGGATGAGCACACGGCCCTGCGCGTCCATGCTGTTGCCGGAAAAGGACACGCTCATCACGTAGCGCTCATACTTGATGCCGATCTTGTCCATCGGGTTGATATGGGAAAGGCGCTCAAGCTGCTGATCCCACATCGCCTTGGGGTAGATGGCCACAGCCGTCTTGTTGGGGTTGATGGTGATGGTGAAATCCTCACCGAGCGCTTCGCGAAAAGACGCCGGGATGATCACGCGGCCCTTGCCATCGAGCGAGTGGTCAAAAGAACCAGAAAAAGCCATCTGAGCCATGCGCGACATCCCTCCTTCCCCAAACGAACCACTTTTCACCCTTTCTCAATTACTTTACACCATTTTCCACCACTTTGCAAGCACTTTGCCGATGAAGAATTTGCTAAATCACCTAAGAGCTCGTAACATTTGTGTAACAAAAGGTCTTTAATCAGTCTTTTACGCCGTTATACAGAAAAAAGCGGCCTTTCGGCCGCTCGCGCAAAAAACAGAATACAAAAAAACGAACGTCCGGCCATTTGCCAAACATTCGTTTTTAAACCTTATGATCGCCTCTCAGAGGCTGACTTCCCTGAGCACAAATCCCAGCGCATCGCAGGACACCAGATCATACTGTACGCCGTTATACAGGCCATTGTAGCCGCGCTGCACGCTCGGACCATGCAGATGTCCGTATACGCAGCGGGATACACCGTACTCAGTCATCAGGCGCGTGAACTCCGTGCCGCCGCGCGCATATTCCGGCAGCAGCGGCGGATAGTGCATCATCGCAAACACCGGCCGCTCGCCGGCCATTTTTCTGGCTGCCTTGAGCGACATCTCCAGGCGCATCACCTCACGGCGATAGATCTTTTCATCCTGCGAAACCGCAGCGCCCTGCACTGCCGGAGAATTGCCCGCCTGCGGCAGCGTCCATCCCCGCGAGCCGCAGAAGACCACCTCGCCCGCGTCGTATGCATCGTTCTGCAGGGCATGCATGTTTTCCGGCAGATTGCACCGCAGCTGCGTGAGCGACGACCACCAGAAATCATGATTGCCGCGCAGAATGAGCTTCTTTCCCGGCAGCAGCGCGATGCGCCTCAAATCCTCCAGCGCAGGCTCCAGCTGCATCGCCCAGGAAATATCGCCCGGAATCAGCACGATATCCTCATCCGATACCCGCTCGCGCCAATCCTTTCCGATCCGCTCAAAGTGGTTTTCCCAATGCGCTCCGAAAACGTCCATCGGCTTCTTGTCGCCACCCGGCAGATGCAGATCGCCGATTGCAAAAATGCGCACGTCTTCACCTCGCTTAAGGGATTACAGATCTTCCTCGTCCTCGTTGTCTTCTTCGGCTTCGCGGCTCTTCTCCTCTTCCAGGGAAAGCTGCTCGCCGATCTCAGCCGGCATATCCTCCGGCAGGGTCTCCAGCTCGATCTCCTCCATCTCGGAGACGTCCTCCATATCAATGGAGACGTCCGGCGTGGTATCGGACTCATCGACAGAATCATCGCGCAGACCCTGCTGCTGGTTCATTTCCTTGTAGCACATCGTGCATACGTCCTTGCCCGGCATCACCGGATTCTCGTTGCAGATGGAGCACATCTCGAACGGATCCTCGTGCACCTCGCCCTTCATTTCGCGCTTGCACACAGAGCAGTACTGTTCTTCTTCACGGATGTAATTGAGTTCACATCTCGGACACTTGATAAAGCCCATAGGCCATCCTCCTGATCAGCGTATATTTCCATGGCAATCCTCTGCCAGATTTGTTGCGCTATCCATCTGCCGCAGGTTACACTAGCGGGGTCCACTCACAAACGATCCAATCAACAACCAAGGAGGTCCCCATGCATACCAAAGGACGCAAAACGGCAGCCATCCTCATCGCCTCGATGCTGATGACCGCCGCAAGCGGTTCGCTTGCCGCAGATGATTCTTCTTTCGCCGCACATTATACAACAGCTTCCCTGTCAGCGCAAGAGCAAACAGCAGGAAATCTTCTGAATAACGATCGTGCTCGTTACAATTTGGCGTCCCTTACGATCGATCCCGAGCTCTGCCGCATCGCCCGCATCAAATCGCAGGACATGCGCGACAATCAGTATTTCGCGCATACCTCGCCGACATACGGCGATGTGCGCCAGATGCTTCGCACATTCGGCTATTCCTATGCCGCAGCCGGCGAAAACATCGCCCATCACGCCACCATCGAAAAGGCGCAGGCTGCCTTCCTCTCCTCGCCCGGTCACAGAAAGAACATCCTGTCCCCCGCCTATACCAAGGTCGGTCTGGGTGTGGCGATTGATGAAAAGGGCTTTGTCTATCTGACCCAGATCTTCGCCCGCTGAGAAACGTCGGGGATTTCATCCCCAACCCCCTGACAAGGAACTTCGCCCCTTGACCCCTTCTACGCTTCACGCCGATCAACCACACTTATCTGAATATACGACAAACCATCCCTCCCAGAGACAGGACAGTTCCGGGAGGGATGGTTGTTTCTCTTTTATTGTCCTCGCGCAAGGGTCAGCATCAGACGATCCAGCGCCGCATCCTCGCGCAGCGCGCCGCGCTTGATGTCGTAATCTGCCTGCACGCACAGCTCCACGCTGCGCCTGAGCCCTTCATACGAGCGCTTGCCCACCTGCCTGGAAAGCCGCGTGAGCGCAAACGGCGGCACGCCCAGCGCCTTGGCCATCTGGCCCTGCTGCTGTCTTTCCTGCTGCATGGCGCAAAGGTGCATCATCTGCCTGTAATGCCTGGTGATCATCGCCAGAATGCCGATTCTCTGCTCGCCCGAGGAGAGCAGCACGCCAAGCAGCTCAAAAGCCTCCTTTGCCTTGCCCGCCGAAAGCGCATCCACCATGGCGAAAACCGTGCATTCCGCCGTATGTGTGGCGATCTTATCGATATCCTCCGGCGTGATCGCATCCCGCTCGCCGACATAGGCCGAAAGCTTGAGCAGCTCGCCGTGCAGCATCGTCAGATCGCGTCCGCTGGTGAACGCCAGCGCGTCGCATGCGCTCCTGTCCATCTTCTTGCCCAGCGGCCGAAGCTGCTGAGCGATCCAGCGGGCCAACTGCACATCGTCCAGCGCATCGAAGGAAACCGCGCCCGGCATCGCCAGCAGCGCCTTGCTCAGCTTCTTGCGCTTGTCAATGCCATCGCCCAGATCAAAAACCAGGCACGTCGTCTCCGGCACGCGATGAAGATATTCCGCCAGCATCTCGCTGTCCTGCGTCTCGTCCTTCGCCTTTCCGCTTGTGAGCAGCGCGCAGTCCTGCACGATGATCAGCCGGTAGTCGCTCATCATCGGCAGTGTCTCGCAATTCTCGATGATCATCTGCGCAGAGGGCGCGCTCATCACCGTGCGGTTCATGCTCTCCAGCCCCGGCATGAGCACCTTCTTTTCCAGCGCCGCAAGCGCACTCTTTCGGATATACGCTTCCGGGCCATAAAAGAGATAGACGTTTTGCACCTTGCCGGCCTTCAGCTCATCAAAGAATGCCCATTGATCCATCGTCAGTTCACCACCATTCCGGGATTGCGCACAAACGCGCCGCGCATCTCAAGCGCACCGGCAAGCATGCTCACCTGCTCGCCCTCAAAGAAGAATTCCACCCGCGAGGCCGGCTTCCCCTCTGTCAGCGTATTGACCATGGCATACACCGCCGTGCGCTCCTGCTCGTGCGTGAGGCTCTGCATCGCCTTTGCAAAAGCCGCAGAGAGGTTGACCGAGATCACCTCCGTGCCCTCATGCACAGCAAGGATATCCTCCGGTCCAAGCCCGTCAGGCAGCGTATCTGCCGTCTTCATCAGCGCTTCCAGCCTCGCGCGGCCATCTCCCGCACTGGAATGCTCAATAGTCTGCTGCATCTTTGCCAGCCCATTTTCGCGGCGCACATACAGCGTCACCGGCGCACCGACATAGCCTATGAAATCATTGCGGGTTGCAAGCCCATGCTCGAATTCAATTCCGCGGCCGTCCGGCGTTTCTTCTTCCAACAGCGCCGCAATACCGCGATCACCCACGGAGACCTTGAGACCCTCCACCCCCGGCACAAAGCCCATCAGCGTATCACTGAGCATCGCCATATACACGCCCAGCGTCATGCCGTTTTGCTTAAGATCCTCCTGCAGCTGCCTATCAAAGCACAGCTCGATGGCCAGATAGCCATCCTCTGTGCGCACAATTTCCGGCATCTCTTCGATGTATTCCAGCGGAGCAGGAATCTCCTTGGCGCACAGCGCAAGGCTCGCGCCCTTGCCCATCTCGCCTAGGATCGTATACAGATACTCAATCGGCGAGACCTGCGCATAGGCGATATTGCGCACCTCCGGCAGGATCATCTTTCCATCCGCCGTCGGGAAATACAGCGTCGTGAGCAGCGTTACGCCGCCGCCGGAAAGCCGCTGCTCATGCAGCCTGTTATAGCGCGCGCTTACGTCCGGATCATCCGTATGCTCAAGCGTGCCAACAGGCAGCGTCGCGCTCAGATCCAGCCCTTCTTCACGGCCGCCAATGAGCACATTGACGTATGAAATCTCCGAGAATTCCGTCAGCGTGTTGGCGATCGCCAGGCGAACGGCATAAAGCGTCTGCTGCGCAAGCGTTCTGGCATGCGCATTCAGATCGACCGTCGCCACGCCCGCAGAAACCTCCAGCAGCCTGCCGCTGCGCGAAACGCCCAGATCCGGCCAGATGACCCCGCGTTCGTCCTCCGCAGGTCCGCCCAGCAGCGCATCCAGCGCCGCCTGCGCCCGGCTCACACCGCCTGCGACGCTGACCCTGCGGGTCACAGGCTGCAGCGTCACGCCATCCTCGCGAAGGAAATACAGCGTCAGGAGCTCTTCCCGCGCTTCGGCGCCATCCTGCTGCGGCGCAGCCGCTGCAGGTTCAATCGCTTTTTGCGAAAGATCGATCATCTCACGTTCGCTGATCTGGCCCGCGCAGCCGCCGAGCATCAGCCCAGCCAGCACAAGCCAGGCCGTCAGCAGCGCGCGCTTCACGAATCCCTTCTTCAACATACACGTTCCTTTGCATCAATCTCGGATCATCAGCGACTGCAGCGTCGCCGTCTGCATCGCCCAGTTATCCTGCACGCGCACCATCGGGATCGACTCCCTGACAATCTGCGCATCGCCGCCCTCGCGTGAACGGACGACGGCGTTCAGCACAATCGTCGCCGTCTGTCCATCAAACGACACCGTACCCGGCGTCATGCTGTATTCCAGCAGAGATGCATCCCTTGCCGCCATATCCGCCTCAAACACGCTCAGCGTCGGCAGCGGATCATCCTTCGTATCCGCCATCAGCGGATACATCGCCCGCCAGTCCTGCGCCTGCCAGGCGTCCATGATCATCTCCAGCGCGCGCGCAGGCGTGAGCATCGCCATTTCATCGCGCGGGCTCGCCGCCAGCACCAGCGCCGGATCGGTCACGTCCATATCCAGCCAGGCCATCGAAATGCGCTGCGGAATATCGTCGTCGCCGTCAGCCACATAGAGCTGCACGCGCTGATAGCGGCCTCCCTCCGTCAGCGCCAGCACGATCGACTGAACAGCCAGTCTCCTGCGCAGCGTTGCTTCCTCCTGCCACTCGGTCAGATCTTCCCAATCCGCCGGCGCGCCGTCCGGCTTGCCCAGAAAACCGCCGGAAAGCGTCACATAGGCCGTAGAGCCCTCGCCAGAAACGGAAATCAATTCCGTTCCCTGCGGAAAAACGCCCGATAGATTTTCATGCTCAATATCCGGTCCGGCAAGCAGATGCTGCACAATGCTCGTCGCGATGGTTTCCTCCCGTCGGATATCAATCTGCGCCTGCTGTGCGCCCAGCACATTTGTATCCGCAAAGCGGAAATACAGCGTCACATCCAACATGTCCGTGCGCGTCGTGCTGCCCAGCTGCCGGGAAAAGCTGGACGTGTTCTCTTGCTGCTCAGGCGTATTCTGGCGCGTCATCAAGCCGGATACACCGGCAACGATTTGTCCGCGCACATGCGGCTCAAGGCTCACGATCAACGCCAGCACAAACAGAAGGCACGCAATCGCTTTTTTCATCATTTCTCCTTTCCGGGCTGCCGCCCGGACCTGCCCGGGGACATTGTCCCCATATCCCTTCTTCGCTTCGCGGCGGTTTTAATCAGGGTTACTTCACGGGCAGCTGTACGGTGAACGTCGTTCCCTTGCCCTGCTCGCTCTGCACGGTCACAGAACCCGCGTGCAGCCTGACAATCTGCTGCACGATCGAAAGGCCAAGACCCGTGCCGCCCGTATCGCGCGATCTTGCCTTATCCACGCGATAGAATCGGTCAAACACATGCGCCACATCGCCTTCCGGAATGCCCACGCCGGTATCGCTGATTTCCAGCACGGCGTCCCGACCCATCCTGCGCAGCGCAACGGTGATCTTTCCGCCGTCCGGCGTATATTTGATGCCATTTTCGATGATGTTATAGCATACCTGCGCCAGTTTACCTGGATCGGCAAACATCTCGCACGAATCCGAAATCTCCATCGTGATTTCCTGTCCGCGCTTTTTAGCCAGCGGCTGCAGGCGCTTCACGCTCTCGCGCACCGTATCGGCAAAGACCATCATCTCGCGGCGCAGGCGGAGCTTATGGCTGTCGATATGCACCAGCGTCAGAAGATCGCCCACCACCGAGGACAGCCGGTCAATTTCCTTGTTGATATCCGTCAGAAATTCCTTACGCAGCTCGCCGGGCATGTCATCCTGATAGATCATCGACTCCACCAGAATCTTGATCGTCGCCAGCGGCGTCTTAAGCTCATGCGATGCATTGGAAACAAACTGATTGCGCGCCTCATCCAGATTATGCACCTGCTCGCTCATCTGGTTGAAGGCGGCGGCCAGCTGGGCCATCTCGCCCTTACCGGGTACATGCACGCGGCGGCTGTAATCGCCCTCGCTCATGCGCTCAATGCCGGCAGAGAGCTCCGCCACGGGCTTGGTAACAATCCTGGAAATCAATCCGGCCATCACCAGTACAATCGCCAGCGCAATGCCGAAGATGCCCAGCATCCGGTCGCGCATAGACATCAGCGAATCCACTGTATCCTGCACAGACGCGATCATCACCAGCACGCCCGTGCGCTCGCCGCCATCCACAAGCGCAGAGGCAAAGCAGCCTACCCAGGTGTGATTCACGTCGCGCCCTGTCAGCGGATCCAGCACAGACGGCGCCTGCCGCCCGCCATCCTCCACCTGATGGAAGCCGTAATCGCTCTCTTTTTCGCCTTCCAGAATCGAATGCACCTCAGCAAGCGCCAGCCTCGTGCCGCATTGCTCGTCGAATGTATCCGCCTGTACCTTCGCATCCATATCCACGACCAAAAGGCGGCCCCCGCTTGTGCGGGCCGCCTGAATCAGCCGCTGATAAAACGCATCCGCGCTCTCGCGCCCGTATTGTTCGCCAAGCATGGACGACAATTCAGCCACGCTGGTCATACCCGATTTGACAGTGTCCGCAAAAAGGGAATCGCCAACCAGACGGATCGTCGACGCCGTTACCAGATAGAACGACACGCCGATAACCAGCAGGAAGGCGATCAGTATTTTGGTTCGGACAGAGTGCAGCGGGTTAATCCTTGTCCGTGAAATAGTAACCCACTCCCCATTTGGTCAGAATGAATTCCGGGCCGGAGTTATCCCGCTCGATCTTCTCGCGCAGGCGGCGGATATGCACGTCCACAGTGCGCATATCGCCCATGTAATCATATTTCCAAACGGTCTCAAGCAGCGCCTCGCGGCTGTAAACCTTGCCGCGATGGGTGATGAGCAGCTGAAGCAGATCGAATTCCTTCGCCGTCAGGCGCACGGTCTGACCCGCCAGCGTCACCGTACGGCTCTGGCAGTTGACCTCCAGATCATGCACGCGCACGATGCGCTTCTCCTCCACAGCCTCCACAACAGGCTGGCTGCGGCGGAAGATGGACTTGATGCGCGCCTTGACCTCCAGGATATTGAACGGCTTGGTCATGTAATCATCCGCGCCGTATTCAAGGCCCAAAATCTTGT
>CAZACE010000011.1:0-12558 GCA_964483255.1 uncultured Oscillospiraceae bacterium | reverse complement strand
ACGAGCAGGAGCTTGGCGCAGGCGATCAGGGCATGATGTTCGGCTATGCCTGCAACGAGACAGAAAGCCTGATGCCGCTGGCGATTGAGCTTTCCCATCAGCTCTGCAAGCGCCTGACGCAGATGCGCAAGGAAAGAATCCTGCCTTATCTTCGCCCGGATGGCAAGGCGCAGGTGACGGTTGAATACGACGGCGACAAGCCCGTGCGTGTGGATACGGTTGTCATCAGCGCGCAGCATGATCCCGATATCGACATCAAGCTTCTGCGTCAGGGGATTCTGTCCCGTGTGATCAAGCCTGTGATTCCTGCGCATCTGCTGGACAAGCAGACGAAAATCTATATCAATCCGACAGGGCGCTTTGTGCTTGGCGGCCCCGCCGCAGACACCGGCCTTACGGGCAGAAAGATCATCGTGGACACCTACGGCAGCGCTGCCCGTCATGGCGGCGGCGCATTCTCCGGCAAGGATCCCACGAAGGTGGACAGGAGCGCGGCGTATATGGCGCGTTATCTGGCGAAAAACGTCGTTGCCGCCGGCCTTGCGGATCGCTGCGAGATTCAGCTCAGCTATGCCATCGGCGTGGCGCAGCCTGTCAGCGTGCTGGTGGATACATTCGGCACGGGCAAGGTGTGCGACGATGTGATTGCAGAGCGGCTGACGGATGCTGTGAGGCTTACGCCGTCTGCGATTATTGCAAAGCTCAATCTCAGAAGGCCGATGTATGAAGGCATCGCCGCATATGGTCACTTTGGTGAGAATGCGGTGGATATGCCGTGGGAGAAGATGGATTTGGAGCTTACCATATGAGCTTCGCCAATACCGGCAAGCTGTCACAGCCCTGCGGCGTTGGCAGGACGATGGTGAAAAGATTGGCTGCAAAGAATGAAATAAATGAAATGCCACGACGGCTTGATAAGAGCTGCCGTGGCATTTTTCAATCCGATATGAACCGAAACATAACTGTGCATTAAAATCACAAAATGTTCAAAATGAGGAAACATTCTATGTTTTTTAGTTCAATTTATTTCTGATATCGTATGATAGAATTCACATCGCGAACAAAAATGGAAAGCAGGTGTGATATGCGATTGCTGCTGGCTGAAGATGAAGTTTCTCTTGCGCGCGCCATAATCAAGATTCTGGAAAAGAACAATTATGCGACAGAGGTCGTTCACAACGGAGAGGACGCGTTGACTTATCTGGAGTCGGGCGAGTACGACGCCGCCATTCTGGATGTGATGATGCCCAAAATAGATGGAATTGAAGTGCTGAAAAGGCTCAGAGCCAAAGGAAATACCATTCCGATCCTGATGCTGACAGCGAGGGCCGAAGTGGACGACAAGGTGCTGGGGCTGGACAGCGGAGCCAACGATTATCTGACAAAGCCTTTTGATGCCAAGGAGCTTCTTGCCAGAATCCGCGTCATGACCAGAGGACAAAATGTGATGGATTCCAAATTGGCCTATGGAAACATCACGTTGGATCGGGCAACGTTTGAGCTTGCATCGCCGACGGGCAGCTTCCGATTGGCCAACAAGGAATTTCAGATGATGGAGATTCTGCTTTCCAATCCGCAGCATCTGATATCGACGGAGAGGCTGATGGAACGCATATGGGGTTATGATGCTGATGCGGAGATCAATGTTGTATGGGTGTATATCTCATATCTACGCAAAAAGCTGAGCGTGCTGCATGCCGATATTCAGATCAAGGCGACACGGAACGCGGGATATTCACTGGAGAAAGTGTCATGATCAGAAAGCTGAGAATCAGGTTTATCGCCCTGTCGATGCTTGCGCTGTTCATCCTTCTGCTGGTGATTGTAACCGGCATGAATGTCATCAATTATAATGCGGTCATCATGGAGGCAGACAATATTCTGGAAGTATTATCGCGCAACCGCGGCGCTTTTCCGGATTTGGAAGGAGAAGACAGAAAGTCCCTGCCCAGTCATATGTCGCCCGAAACGCCCTATGAGTCGCGCTATTTCTCGGTGCTTGTTGACACGGACGGAGAAGTGATTGAAACAGACACAAGAAGAATCAAGGCTGTCAGTGCGCAGCAGGCTCAGGAGTATGCCTTTCAAGTGCTGTCAAGGCATGAAAACCGTGGATTTGTAGATCAGTATCGTTTTGCGTATGATTCTGAAAGAGAGAGAACCAGAGTGATCTTCCTGGATTGCAGACGAAGCATTGAAGCGCTTCATGCTTTTCAATTTGCAAGCGTTGGAATGGCTCTGGCTGGATACGCAGGATTTTTCTTTGCAATCCTGTTTTTCTCCGGCAGGATTATCCGTCCGGTTGCTGAGAGCTATGAAAAGCAAAAGCGCTTTATCACGGACGCCGGACACGAGATCAAGACGCCGCTGGCGATCATCAAAGCGGACGCAGATGTTCTGGAAATGGAATATGCCGACAATGAATGGATACGGGATATTCAGAAACAGACAAACCGGCTTGCAGCGCTGACAAACGATCTGGTGTATCTGGCCCGAATGGAAGAGGCGGAAAACCAGATGCAGATGATCAGCTTTTCGCTTTCGGATGTGGTATATGAAACGGCGTCCTCCTTTCAGGCGCTGGCGCAGATCCAGAAAAAGACGTTTGAATCCAGCATCCAGCCTCTGCTGTCCATAAAGGGCGATGAGAAGGCTGTCTCGCAGCTGGTCAGCATTTTGCTGGATAATGCGTTTAAGTATTCGCCGCCGGATGGAATGATTCGCCTGACGCTCAGAAGACAGGGCAGAGAGATCCAATTGATTGTATGGAACACAACCGCTTCGACAGTTTCCAGGGAAGATCTTTCCATGCTGTTTGACCGGTTTTATCGGATGGACGCTTCACGAAATTTCGAGACGGGCGGTTATGGTATTGGCTTGTCAGTGGCAAAAGCCATTGTAACGGCGCATCATGGCCGAATTCAGGCAAAGACGGAGGATGGAAACTCGCTGCAGATGATCGTATCCTTCCCAGCATAAATTCTATATAGAGCTTTTCTGGGGAAGCTGCCGGAAAAGCTCTTTTAATTCAGTTTAAGCTGTCTTCGATATGATAAAAAACAAAAATGAAGAGGTGATGCGTTTGACATTTCAGGAATTCTATGGTGATACGTATGAAGCAATGAAAAAAGCAGAGCGTGATCTGCTTGAAATGATTGAACAATATCCGACGCCGTCGAATAAGGATGTGCAGACGATTGTATATGTCTGCTCGCGAATCAAGCATCCGGACAGCATGATTTGCAAACTGGAAAAGAAGGGACTTTCAGTCAGCTGTGAAGCGGCGCTTACACAGGTATTTGACGCTATCGGCGTGCGGATTGTCTGTTCATTCAATGAAGATGTATATCGGGTGGCTTCGTGGCTTTCTGCCAGAGAGGATATACGAATCATTCAGGAAAAGGATTATATCGCCTATCCGAAGCCCAACGGCTATCGCAGCTATCACCTGCAGATTGAGATGCACAGCGGCGGACAAAGAGGCCTTCGGGCAGAGATTCAGATTCGGACAATTGCCATTGATTTCTGGGCAACGCTGGAGCATCAGATGAAATATAAAAAGAATCTCGAACATGAAGGGCTGATCCGCGATGAATTGAAGCGGTGCGCAGATGAGATTGCGTCAGTCGATCTGTCCATGCAGACGATACGCGATATCATCATGAGAGAGGAATAAGAAAAACACGGTTCCTGCCGATGCGCTTGGCAAACGGCAGGAACCGTGTTTTGCGTGTATGGGTGAATATCAGCGTACAGAGGAAATGGTCAGTCCTTAGAACCGTCAGAGGCGCTGCTGTTCACGCTGGTTTTTGATTCAGTGGGACGATTCTTCTTCTCGGCTGCATGCTTGTCGCCCTTGTGCTTCTTATGGCGAGAAGAACGATGAGGTTTATCCGTCGTGTCGGAGGATGTCTCTTCGCTTGAATCGCTGCTTTCCAGCTGTGCAGCGGAATCTTGATTGGAACTGGTGTCGGTAGTTGCCTGTGCTTTGCTGCGGCTGTGCCCGCGATGCTTTTTGGCTTTAGATTCAGTGTTTTCTTTTTCACTGTCAGAGGCTTCCTGAACGACAGCGTCAGATGCACCTTCGTCGGAAGCCGCAGCTGTTTCACTGCGCAGAATCGCAAGGCGTTCGGCCAGAAGATCGGCCAGCGCGTCGAGCTCCTCATCCGACAGCTTGAGTACAGAAGCCGATTTCGCCGTGGGCGCAGGCGTGGCAGCAGAACCAGAGTTTTCGGCGGACGCCGCATTCGCAAACAAAAGAGAGAGGGACAAAGCAAAAAGCGGGAGATATTTGTTTTTCATGAGGATTTTCCTTTCTTGAGCTGTTAATAGATATAAAGCTGTGCAGCTTACCAAACGGTAAGCGAGAACTCGCGCTTGGCGAAGAATTCGATGTTCTTGAAGTCGCTGGAAAACAGAAGGAATCCATCTTTTCCGTCAACCTGAGTGATTGCGCATATGCTGACAACATCCTTTTTGAGGTTCGGAACTGCAAGAAAACGGACTTGCGTTGGATATTCTTTTTCGGTTTGAAGCGTTTTGCGCACGGCTTCTTCGCAGAGCTGCGTGACAAGGATCTGCGGTTCGATCACATAGAGACTTCGGGAATCGGTGACACGCAGATTCTGAGCAGCGAGGTAATGCGTCAGTCCATCCGAATTCATGCATTCAGACAGGCGATTGAAACAGGGAATCCTGCACATCAGATGGAAGTACATTCAGTTTTTTCCTCCGTAGGCGTCAATGGTATGCCTCCTTTTTGGGTTGTTCAGCGTGACGACGTGCAGTTCTGCTTTTGATACAGCGCGAGTTTTTCCCTGACACGGCTATAGCTTAACAGAAAAACCTTAAACAGGCTTAAAGCAGAAAGGAAATATTCCGTCCTCTGTAGAATTGGATACAAACGGCATGTTTGTCGGTGTGTCCGGCGAATATCGCGTGAAGAATACGCCAATCCGTATGGCGAAGGCCGCATCGTGGCGGTTGAAGCACCGGCAGATTGAAATGTGAAACGTTTGAAGTGAACTGCTCTCCATTGGATTTTAGAATGTTTTTAGAATGAGATTGGCATGATATGATGAAAGACACGCGGCAAATGATCCGCGTGTCTTTTTTTGAAAAAGTTTTGAAAAACCATACAACAAATCGCTGTTTTTTCGACCAATATATGAAGGAGGGTAATTTCCATCCCCCCCGGTCGGGCACCTTGAAAACCGCATACCTGCGCAGCAGGTACGAAAACCCATGACGCGAAGCGACATGTGGGGCGGCATGCGGCTCTTTTACATAATCTGGAAAAGATCGGCAAAGAATGAGTGCTGCAAGGAGGATGGCGATATGGAGAGGAAGCAGAAAAAGAACGAAATGCTTGACGCATTGACCGATCTGCGCGATGTGAAGATCGACAGATCGCTTTCTATTGAGGAAAGGAAAAAATCCTACGTCGAGCAGATCGGGAATCCTTACCTGTTCAGGGTCGGCGGCGTTGTTGTGCGCCTGTCGTATGCGGATACACAAAAGACGCTGAATGAGGCGTTTACGCATCTCATTCTCGGCATGTGATCACAGAAAGGATAACATTACCATAAAGCAATACAAACGGTAAACTGGAGTTATGCTTGCGGCTATGCTATAATGGCTGTGGTTGAAATCAAGCGAATACCGCTCCTTTCGATTTTCTGATGAACCAAGAAAGGAGTGGCGAATGTTGCTGCGATTTGATTCAGACAGAACATACAAAGCCGCCGACTACCTGAGATTATCGAAGGAAGATGGCGACTTTTCTTTATCCAGCTCAAAGACAGAGAGCAACAGCATTGCTGGTCAGCGGTTGCTGATTCAGGATTATCTCAAAGGGCATCCTGAGATCGAGTTGGTGCAGGAATACTGCGATGATGGTTATTCAGGAGCCAACTTTGACAGACCGAATTTTCAACGCATGATCGAGGCGGTCAGAAGCGGCGAGATTGATTGTATTATCGTCAAAGACCTGTCCCGATTCGGACGCGAATATATTGATACCGGCATGTACATCCAGAAGCTGTTTCCGCTTCTCGGTGTGCGTTTTATTGCGATCAACGATCATTATGACAGTGCAAATCCGGCAGCGGCAGACAATGAAATTGTCGTGCCGTTCAAGAACCTGATGAATGATTCGTACTGCCGGGATATCTCTGTCAAGGTGCGCACGAACCTTGACGCGAAGCGAAAAGACGGACAGTTTGTAGGAAGCAGAGTGATCTACGGATATGTCCGTTCGCCGCAGGACAAGAATCAGCTCCTGGTTGATCCTGAAGCGGCGCATGTCGTGCAGGAAATTTTCAGATGGAAAATTGAGGGAATGTCCCCCAATGCTATTGCGCAGCGGCTCAATGACAGTGGCGTGCTTTCCCCTATTGAATATAAGCGAGCAAACGGTTCCAGGCAGAGAACGTGCTTTCAGACAAATGTGCGGGCGCTGTGGAGTCCGGTTGCAATCTATCGGATTCTTCAGAATGAGATGTATTTGGGTACGCTGGTACAGGGCAAGACCACGACGCCCAATCACAAGATCAAAAAACGATTTATGAAGGACAGCAGTGAATGGTCAAGAAGCAAGGATGCACATGAAGCCATTATCTCTGCGAATGATTTTGATTTGGTACAGAAGATCATGAAAGCCGATACGCGCCGCCCGTCAGGAGAAGAGAAGGTGCTGCCGCTGTCCGGCATGATGATCTGTGCAGACTGCGGCAGCGCAATGGTGCGCAAGACGACCAAAAGCAAGAATAAAACGTATGCCTATTTCGTCTGCTCCGGCAATAAGGCTGATTCCAGCTTCTGCCGTCCACACAGAATCAAAGAGGCTTCTGTGTATGAGACGGTGCTCGCTGTGCTTCAGGCGCATATCGGCGCAGCGCTGAACATGAAACAGGCGCTCAAACAGATTGAAGAACTCTCGTGGGAAAAGCGGGAAATCAAACGGATTGATGAAAGGCGTGCTGCTCAGCAAGCGATTGTTGAGAAGAATCAGCGATTGAAGCTGGACGCATACGAGGACTTCCGAACAACACTGCTGTCCCGCGAGGAATACAAGACGCTTAAGAGCGAGTTTGACCGGAATATCACTTCTGCCAAAGAAGCTGTCGCCCAGCTGGACAGAGAGCAGGAAAGCATCATGCAGGGCGTATCCTCTGAGCAGGGATGGCTGGCAAAGTTCAAGGAATTTGAGAATATCCAGGAGCTTACGAGGCGTGTTGCCGTGAACCTGATCGACCAGATCATCATTCGTGAGGATGCTGAGATCGACGTGCGGCTGCTGTTTGGCAATCAGTTTGATTCTATTGCATCGTATATTCAGAACAGCACAGCGGCAAAGGAGGCGGTCTGATGGCGCGCATATCCAGAAAGAAAGCGCTCAGCGGCGCATCGGCTTTGCCGCAGGAGGATGGCGTCAGGGACACCGGAATCTATGCAAGGCTTTCCGTTGAGGATAATGGAAAAGAATCGGATTCGATTGAGAGTCAGATTGCCATTCTGGAAGCGTATATCAGATCCAATCCTTCTCTGCGCAAGGCGGAAGTGTATATCGACAATGGATACACGGGGACAAACTTTCTCCGTCCGGCGTTTTCTAAAATGATGAAAGATGTGCAGGCGGGCAAGATCCGATGCGTTGTGGTCAAAGACTTGTCCCGCCTGGGCAGAGCGTATATCGAAACGAGCGAGTTTATTGAAAAGATTTGCCCGTTCTTCGATCTTCGCTTTATCTCTGTCAACGATGGATTTGATTCGGAATACGCGGCGTCCGAGGGCAATCTGGCCGTTTCGCTTTCCAACATTATCAACGATTACTATGCAAAGGACATCTCGCGCAAAGCGGCAACGGCGCTGCGTGCCAAGATGGAGCGCGGTGAGTTTATCGCTAATTACGCGCCTTATGGCTATATGAAAGACCCGATGAACAAAAACCAGCTTCTGGTTGATCCTGTTGCCGCGATGATCGTCAGGCAGATCTTTGAATGGCGCTCTGAGGGTATGAGCTATATGGGGATCAACAAAAAACTGAATCAAGCGGGCGTACCCTCTCCGGGCCAGTATCGGCTTGAGCGCGGAATTGAAACCCATAACAATAAGAAGGATAAGACGATCCTGTGGAATAAGCATGTGGTTACGGATATTCTGTGCAACATGGCGTATGTGGGACATCTGGTGCAAGGAAAAGGAAATCAGAAGCTCTATGCAGGTGTTCCCTATCACAGAACGGGTGAAGCGGAATGGATTATTTCAAGGGATGCGCATGAGGCGATTGTGGATGAGAAGCTGTTTGAGCGCGTTCAGAGAATCAATCAGGAAGCTGCGGATAAGGCCAAGAGCAATCAAGGGAAATACGATCACCTTCCAAAGGAGAAGAACATATTCGGCAAGCGCTTTACCTGTGCCTGCTGCGGCGCGGTGATGAAACTTCAGCGTTCTTTCAGCACAAAGCGGGACAAGGCGTATTATACCTATAAATGCCCAACTTATGCGGAGCATGGCAAGCTCGGCTGCTTTGATGTCAAGATGAGGAAAGCTGATCTGGATGAAGCTGTTCAGGCGCTGATTCAGGTGCAGATGCGGTATTTTCTTGATGTAGATGTACTCCTTCATCGGTTAGAAAAAGAAAAGAAGAAGCAGAAACAGCCGGATCAGCAAAGGGAAGCTAAGCGGCTGGAGGCTCAGATGGAAAAGAAGCAGCGGCTGCTCAGCGGTTTATATGTTGATCTCAAGGATGGATTGCTGACGGTTGACGATTATAAGCTGCACAAAACCATTATTTCAGAAGAGATTGAAAGACTGAAATTTGAAATCGCGCTGCTTTCCGGTCAGAGCGAGGATGAACAAAAAGAAGAATGGTCGGCGTGGAGAACGCGGATTGAACGCTTCTTGAACGAGAATGCGCTGACTGAAGAACTTGTTGAGTCGATGATTGCCTCCATTCGTATCAATGAGAATGGAGAATTGGATATAATAATGTCCTTTGCAGACGAACTGCAGAGCATGAGAAACGCCTGCGAGGAGGTGGCATGATGAAGAATGTGCTGGCGATGTATATGAGACTGTCGCTTGAAGATATCGACAAAAGGACAAACGTGCTCAAGGATGACAGCAACAGCATTACCTCTCAGCGCAGCCTGATTCATCGGCATCTGGATCAGACCCCTGAATTGAGCGGGTGGACGAGAATGGAGTTTTGCGACGACGGCTTTTCCGGCACAAACTTTGAGCGGCCGGCGTTCCAGCGCATGATTGAGATGATTAAGCGCGGAGAGATCAGCTGCGTTGTGGTCAAGGATTTATCCCGCTTCGGCAGAAACTACATCGAAGTTGGCGATTATCTGGAGCATGTATTTCCTTTCCTCGGCATCCGCTTCAAATCCATCAACGACCATTATGACAGCAAGCATCATGCAGGGCGCACGGTTGGAACGGATATTGCGCTCAAGAACCTGATGTATGACTTTTATAGCAAAGATCTCTCCAGAAAGGTAAAGTCCTCTATGGCAGTCCGTCAGCGTGATTGCCGGTTGGTTAACTGCGTGCCTTATGGATATACGGTGCATGAGCTGGACAAACACAGGTATGCGCCTGATCCGGAAGCGGCTGCTGTGATCCGGCGCATATTCCGCGATGTTGCAGCCGGCATTTCCTGCACTGAAGTGGCAAGGACACTCAACGCAGAAGGCGTACTGACCCCATCGCAGTATAAGAATAAGAAGAAAAACCGGACAGCCGGCAAAGCCGGCAGTCAGTGGACGCATCCTGCGATTCATGCCATCATACGCAACGTGAAGTATACAGGCGTCATGCTGAATCATACACGCGAAAGCAGGTATCTTCGTGATAAGAACCAGAGGCGTGTTCCGAAAGAAGAATGGTACATCAAGGAAAACGCCCATGAAGCGATTGTCACGCAGGAAGAGTTTGAACGCGCCAATGGAATGATCCGAAGAAGGAAAGACAGTGAACGGAAGGAATACGACAAGCGCGACCGGGTGTATTACTGCGGATACTGCGGGCGCAAGCTCGAACGCGAAAACGGCACGGTGTTTTCTTGTGCAACCCATCGATATCAGGCGGGAAGCGCTTGTGACAGAATCAGATTCAGGATTGAGGATATCGAAGCACTGGCGTTGGCAGAGTTCAAGACCAAGCATCTGCCGGAGCGAAAGAAACCTGAGATTCAAAGGCGCACAGAGAATCGTCCTGTTGTGAAGCTGCGCGACAAAAGAATCAAATCAGAGATTGAACGCTGCCATACCCAGATGGTAAAGGGCTACCAAGACTATAAGGAAGGGCGAATTGGCAGAGACGACTATCTCAAGATGAAGAATGCGCTCCGGGTGCAGGAAGAACATCTGAAGGAAGAATTGGAGAAGGTTGAAAAGCCAGAAACGACGCCGGATAGTGACGTTTCGCAGGCAGCGCATGAAGAATACGCTGAGGCAGAGATCAAAGAATTGATGCTCACGGCGGTTGAGAAAATTGAGGTTTTTGCAGATTCTGAGATTCGGATGAAGCTCAAAAGCACTCAAAATGAAAATGCGCAAAAAAGTGAGGCTGTATAAGGAAAAACGCTGTTTATCCCTATATTGACATAATCAGACGAACTGGGCAGAGTGGTGATCCCGAAAGAAATCCGGCGTACCCTCAGGATCAGAGAAGGCGACCCGCTGGAAATTTATACAGATAAAGACGGCGAAGTGATCCTCAAGAAGTATTCACCGATTGGGGAGATTTCAAACTTTGCAAAGGATTATACAGAATCGCTGTTCAGATCCCTGGGTCATATCGCATGCATTACCGATAAGGACATGATCGTATCGGCCAGCGGCGTCAGCCGCAAGGAACTATGGGAAAAGCCGATCAGCCGGGATCTGGAGCAGGCGATCCAGTCGCGTCAGGTGGTCACAGCCAATCGCGGCAGCGGCACGCGCCTCGTGCCGGTGACCAATGAAGAAGACGCACAGTCCTACACAGCGCAGGTAATCTGCCCGATCATCGCCGATGGCGAATCTATCGGCGCGGTGGTGCTCCTCTCCAGGGAGCCTGCGGCGCGAATGGGCGATACGGAACTGAAAGTTGCCGAGACCACGGCGAGCATCGTCGGAAGGCAGATGGAGCAATGAAAAAAGGAGAGCGGTCGCTCTCCTTTATTTGCTGTGTCGGTGATCAGAGACTGCCGTCGGCCAGCAGCTTCCCGGACTTGCTGTCGTAGAGCAGCATGTCGCTGCCGTTAAAGGCGAGGGAGACGATGCTATCCACCGGGAAATCCACGCTGCCGAAGACGACGCTGGTGATGATCTCGCTGCCCATGCGAAGCTTGACCGTGGTTTCCATGCCCGAGGGCAGGGTGGAGTAGACGCTGGCCTTCACATCGCTATCCGGACAGATGGTGATGAATTCCGGGCGGACGCCGAGGGTGACGTCCTCCGGGATTTCGCAAAGCGGCTTGTCCGATGTGAACGTGCGCGTGACGCCGCAGAAGGAAACCTCGCAGGTGTTTTCGCCGGTCTTCTTTGCGCTGCCTTTGAGGAAGTTCATCGTCGGGCTGCCCATGAAGTCCGCAACGAAGAGGTTTGCCGGACGCAGGTACATATCAAGCGGCGCGGCATACTGCTGCAAAAGCCCTTTTTCCATCAGACAGACCTTTGTGGACAGGGTCATCGCCTCGAGCTGGTCGTGTGTGACGTAGACGAACGTGGAGTCCGTGTCGATGTGCAGGCGCTTGAGGTCCGTGCGCATCTCGGTGCGCAGCTTGGCGTCCAGGTTGGAAAGCGGCTCGTCCATAAAGAGCACCTTTGGATTGGGCGCAAGCGTGCGCGCGATGGCGACGCGCTGCTGCTGGCCGCCGGAGAGCTCGCTGGGATAGCGCTTTTCGAATTCCTCAATCTTGAGCATGGCGAGCAGCTCGTCCACGCGCGCGCGGATGCGCTGCTTGTCCCATTTGAGGTTCTCCAGGCCGAAAGCGATGTTCTGATAGACCGTCATATGCGGCCAGAGCGCATAATTCTGGAAGAGGAAGCCGACGTCGCGCTTGTTGGGCGGAATGTTGATACCCTTCTCGCTGGAGAAGACGGTGACACCGTCGATGAGGATTTCGCCCTCGGTCGGCGTTTCAAGGCCCGCAATCATGCGCAGCGTGGTGGTTTTGCCGCAGCCGGAGGGGCCCAGCAGCGTGATGAACGAGCGCGTGGGGATCGTCAGGTTCAGGTTGTCCACCGCGACGAACTTGCCAAAGCGCTTGGTGACGTTTTTCAGGATGATCTCAGGCATGGCTTAACCTCCTACGCCTTTGTCGATGGATGCGCCCGTGAGCTTGTTGACGATGAGATTGACCAGCAGCACGACGACGATGATCAGCAGGTTGATCGCATTGCCGAACTGCGCCCAGCCCTTTTCGCTGTACTGCATGAGCATGGTGGTCAGCAAGGTGTTGCTGGTGGGCACCAGCAGCACAAAGAGAGAGAGCTCGCGCATGCAGGAGACCATCGGCAGCAGATAGCCCGACAGGAAGCTGCTCTTCTGAATCGGGAAGAG
>CAZACE010000010.1:0-13168 GCA_964483255.1 uncultured Oscillospiraceae bacterium | reverse complement strand
TCAACATACCATTGTCCCCGAACCCCTCTTCGCTTCGCGGCGGTTTTAAGCCAGCCGCTTGGCAGCTTAAAACTTGAGGTCAGTAAAATCGAAGGTGGCGAAATAATCAGCGGGGGTTTCGGCGCGGCGGATCATCTGTGCGCTGCCATCCTCTCTCAGCAGGATTTCAGCGCTGCGCAGCTTGCCGTTATAGTTATAGCCCATGGAGAAGCCATGCGCGCCGGCATCATGGATATAAAGGATATCGCCGCGATCGATCCTGGGAAGCTTGCGGTCGATGGCGAACTTATCGTTATTCTCGCACAAGCTGCCCACGACGTCATAGGTATGGTCGCAGACGGCGTTCTCCTTGCCCAGGACGGTGATATGGTGATACGCGCCGTACATCGCCGGGCGCATCAGGTTGCAGGCGCAGGCGTCCACGCCGATGTATTCCTTATAGGTATGCTTTTCATGGCGGGCGGTGGTCACCAGCGCGCCATTGGGCGCAAGCATAAAGCGGCCGAGCTCCGTGCAGATGCGCACATCGCCCATACCGGCCGGCACAAGCACCTCTTCGTAGGCCTTGCGCACGCCTTCACCGATAGCCATGATGTCGTTAGACTCATCCTCCGGACGATACGCCACGCCGACGCCGCCAGAGAGATTGATGAACGCGATATGCGCGCCGGTCTCGCGGTGCAGCTGCACGGCTGTTTCAAAGAGAATGCGCGCCAGCGTCGGATAATACGCGTTAGTCAGCGTATTGGAAGCAAGGAACGCATGCAGGCCAAAGTGCTTTGCGCCCTTTTGCATCAGCACGCGATAGGCCTCGGCCAGCTGCGCGCGGGTCATGCCGTACTTGGCGTCCTTGGGCTGATCCATGATCTCGTTACCGATGGCAAATTCTCCGCCCGGATTATAGCGGCAGGAGACGGTTTCCGGGATGCCGCAGCCCTCCTCCATCGTCTCAATGAGCGTATAATCGTCCAGATTGATGATCGCGCCCATGCTGCCTGCGAGGGCGAACTCACGCGCCTCGGTCTCGTTGGATGAGAACATGATCTCATGGCCTTCAAAACCACAGGCACGACTGAGCATCAGCTCGGTTTCCGAGGAGCAATCTACGCCGCATCCTTCCTCGCGCAGGATTTTGAGTATAAACGGATTGGGCGTCGCCTTGACGGCGAAGTATTCCTTAAAGCCTTTATTCCAGGCAAACGCCTGATTCAGCGCACGAGCCGTGCGGCGGATACCCGCCTCATCGTAAATATGAAACGGCGTTGGAAAATCGCCAGCGATCTTCTTCGCCTGATCGAGCGTGATAAACGGCTTCTTTTCACTCATATGTGTTCCTCTTTCCTGTCACAATATGCCATGGCGGCAGACATGAAAACTATATTCCCCACTATACATGTGCTTTGCAGCATTGTCAAGATCCATGCAAGAGTTCCAAATAACAGAAAGAGGGGAAACGCGTCAATCGCGTCTCTCCTCAAAGAACGTATTCAAGATTTCACGGCACTCATTTTCCATGAGACCGCCCATACAGGGAATCTTCTTGCCGAAGGCAGGATCCTCCGGAAGGGCATACACGCTGCCTGCACAGCCTGCTGCTTCATCCGCTGCGCCATAGACCACTTCGTCAACATCCGCCATGACGATCGCGCCAGCGCACATCGGGCAGGGTTCCAGCGTCACATAGAGCGTGCAGCCCGAAAGCCTTCTTCTGCCCAGTATTTTTGCCGCCTGCCTGAGGGCAAGCACCTCAGCATGCGCTGTCGGATCGCAAAGGGCCTCGCGCTCGTTATGCGCCCGAGCGACGATATTTCCATCGCAGACCACAACCGCGCCCACCGGCACCTCGCCATGATCCAGCGCCGCCTTCGCCTCGTCAAGCGCCGCGTTCATGTACAGCGCGCGCATATCAGCCTCTGTCCCGTCCGCGGAAGAAGAGCGCAACGGTTCCCGGGCCGGCATGGCTGCCGATGACAGGGCCAACCGCGCTGAGCGTAATCTTCTCAGGGTCATGACCGTAGAGCTCAACGATGGTCTGCTTCACGAACTCGGCGTCCTCCGCACAGTCCGCATGGCTGATGAAGATCGTCTGATCCTTGTTCCCCTCCAACTCGCCGACCTTCTGCGCTAACGCCTTGAGTGCCTGACGGCGGCCGCGAACCTTCGCGCGCGCGATCAGCTTGCCCTCGCTGTTCACGTGCAGCACAGGCTTGATGGCGAGCATGGAGCCAAAGAACGCCGCGGACGGCGAGCAGCGGCCGCCGCGCTTCAGGAAATGGAGATCATCCACCGTGAACCAATGGACGTAATTCTGGATGCGCTCTCGCAGCCACTGGGCGTTTTCGTGAATATCCATGCCGGCGTCGCGGTTATCCAGCGCATCACAGACCATCAATCCCTGACCGGCGCTGGCCGAGAGCGTATCAACAAGCTCGATCACCGCATCCGGAATCTCTTCCAGCACCATATCGCGCGCCACACAGGCGGAACCATATGTGCCGGAGAGCGCAGACGAAAAGACCAGGCAGAGCACCTGCTCACCATTTTTGACATGTGCGAGAAACGTCTCCTGCCAGGCAGCAGGCGAAATCTGCGAGGTCGTGCTCATTTCACCCGCACGAAGGCGATCGTAATAGGGCTTAACCGTTTCAATGTCATAGAGCGCATTGGCATGCGTCTCGCCGGACATCGTATAGCTCAGTGGGATGATTTCCAGGTTTTTATAGCTTGCAGCGACCTTGGGATTCAGGTCACAGCAGGAATCCGTGATAATCGTATACATGAGTTTATCCTCCAATCCATAAGGCCAGGCAGCAGACTGGCACACATATTTCAATTAAACATATTTGTACTTCTTTATTCATTCTCAAAATCCTTTTGACCCGTTCAATTTTTCTGATTATATGCAGGAATCCCTCACCGAAGACGAACTTATTGCTCCATTGTCAGGAATCTTTTCGCCTCCATGCTTCCCTCGCTCAGCCTGAGCGTAATGCAGCCATGCTGATCCGTGCGAAGCACCGCCGCATCCGAAAGCGCATCCAGCACGCGCGCATGCGGATGCCCGTACCCGTTGTTTTCGCCTACGCTGATGATCGCAATATCCGGCGAGGCCATATGGACAAAAGCTTCGCTTGTGGAATTCTTGCTGCCGTGATGCGCCACCTTGAGCACATCCGCATCCGGTACGATCACGGGTTCGCAGCTCTCCGGCAGATCTCCCGCAAGCAGGAAAGAGACGCCCTCCACACTGGCATACAGGAGCAGAGAACGCTCATTGCTGCCGAGCAGCGTTTGATTCGGCGAGAGCACATCAAACGCAATCCAATTTGCATTGATTCTGTCGCCCATCTGTACCTCATGCAGCGCAA
Source organism: uncultured Oscillospiraceae bacterium (assembly GCA_964483255.1). Lineage (GTDB taxonomy): Bacteria > Bacillota > Clostridia > Christensenellales > Aristaeellaceae > Ventricola. The sequence continues at coordinate 9,800 of CAZACE010000010.1, read as the reverse complement.
TTCCTTGTGAATCGATCTGCTCAAGCATTTCTGCCACCTCGGGCGATACTGCCCGGTCCACCGCACCGCGAGCCATCACGACGGCAGGGATGTCAATCTCTGAGTTCAGCAGCGTGCCAAGCGCGCCCGCGTGGTCTTCATCCAGATGCGAGAGGATCACCGCATCCACAAAGAGCCCTTCATGGCGCAGATAGCGAAGCATCTCGTAACTATCCGCCGGACCAACGTCCACCAGCACAGCATGTCTTCCCCTACGGAAAAGCGCACCGTCGCCCTGTCCCACATCCAGCTGAACATACTGCGCCGTGGGATCAAAGCGAAGCGCATAGCTGCCCAGCACGAAAAGAAACACCAGCAGCGCCGCCGGATAGCGCAAATAACCCAAACGGATACGCTGGCTCAGCAGCAGAAACAGCACAAGGATGAGCAGCACCGTCGCGCCATGCGGCGCAGGCAGACGAAGAAGCGCCCAATCCATCGCCGCCACATTCAGGCTGACCGCCTCAAAGCCATGCGCTGTCAGCGAAAGCCCTTTGGCCAGCAGCATGCCAAGCTTCACAGAAACCAGACTAACCGCTGTCGCAAGCCATCCGCCAAGGAGAAGCGCCGGCATGATCATGGCGCAGAGCACATTCATCGGCAGCGACAAGAGCGGCACATATCCGTAGAGCAGCAGCTGCATGGGCACGGAGCCCAGCTGCGCGCTCAGGCTGACAGCGAGCAGATTGGACGCGCGAAGCAGCATGCCCCTGAGATTCAGCCGATGCGCAGCAAGCGCAGATAACCAACCGGCGAAGAGCTGAATGACCAGAACAACGAAGAACGAAAACTGAAACGAAGCATTCATCAGCCACAGCGGCTGCACCAGCGTCATGCACAGTGCCGCAAAGGAAAGCGACGTCAGCGGCTCATAGCGCCTGCCGCGAATCTTCGCCATCTCGCGCAGCATTGCCATGATGCAGGCGCGGATGGTACCGGCAGCTGCGCCGGTGAGCGCCGTAAACAGGAGAAGAAATGCGCTCAGAATCGCAAAGCGGCTCTTTCTTCTCATCGCAACGCGATCAAGCATCCAGCCGACCGCGCCTGCGATCAGGCTCAGATGCAGACCGGATACCGTGAGAATATGCGCCGTTCCCGTCAGGCGCATGGCTGCGGTTATCTCTTCATCCAGTTCGGCTCGGTCTCCCAGCATGATGCCCTGAAACAGCGGCGCCTGCTCACCAAAGATCAACTGCGTCCGCTCATAGATCGCGCTGCGCAGCCACCGCATGCATTCCCTGACAGAAAAACGGCCTTCTCCCCTAGCCGTCCAACCGGGCAGCAGATAGCCTGAGAGCTCATAGCCCTTGCAGATCGCCGAAACCCGCCAGGAGACGCCGCCAGGATTGCGCTTTTCATCCGGCGCAAACAGGCGGCCCGTGCCCATTACCCGCTGTCCTACGCGCGGCTCATCCGACGCCGCATCCGCTTTCCCCTGCATCAGTGTCACGACAACCTCGCGGGCATAATCTGCCGGAGCACCGTCTACCAGCACATCCGCAAGATACACGCGGTATGGCTTCTCGATTCGCGTGATTACGCCCTCGATCAAAACGCCGGAAGCCGTCGGCATATCACGCCTGCGCAGTTCATGGCCCGCGCGGATATTGCCCAGCAGCAGCAGCGCCGCAAGCGCGAAAAAGAGCACACTCTTTCTCTGCCTCCGGCGCAAAAGACCGAAAACGAGCATGAGCGCGCTCAGAATTCCTACGAATTCCATAGGAATTGTAACAACCGTTGTCAGGAGTATGCCGCAAAGATACGAAAGCGTCGCCGCCATCAGGACACGCCTGACCGGCCAGAGCAGCAGACGCTTGCCCGCTTCACACGCCGTCATCATTGCTCAGTCCACATTTCCCTGCTTGGCAATGCAGCGATCCAGCCACTTGCCGCGTCTGTAATACAGGATAAACATGGTGGATGTGATCGTCCAGGTGATCGGATAGCTGAGCAGCAGCACCCGAAGTTCATGGAACATCGGCACGATCACAAAGATCCAGAACACGCGCATGAGACACACGCCCACCAGCGTCATCAGCGTGGGAATCACAGAATCGCCCGCGCCGCGCATCGCGCCGGAGAGAATCTCAATGCACAGATACAGAATCCAGGTCGGCGCAAGCAGGTGGATGATGGACAGGCCAATCTCCAGCACATGCGCGTCGTCGGTAAACATGCCCAGCATCGGGCGGCCAATGAGCAGAATCACCACGCTCATCAGCACCGAAGCGCCTGCGGCAATGCCCAGACAGACACGGACGCTGCGCTTCATGCGCTCATAGCGGCGCGCACCGAAATTCTGGCCGGCAAACGTGGTGATCGACACGCCGAAAGCGCTGATGACCATCCAGAACAGGCCGTCAATCTTGCCATATGCCGTCCAGGCCGCCATGACGTCCGTACCGAAGCCGTTGACGCTGGCCTGGATGATGATGTTGGAGAGCGAATACATAACGGACTGCAGGCCGGCAGGAAGACCGATGACGACGATGCGCCTGAGCATATCGCCATGAAAGCGGATCTTTCTGAAATGCAGACGATAGACTGGCATCGCGTTATGCAGACTGCCCAGAATAAGCATCGCGCTGACCAGCTGGGAGGCGATCGTCGCATAGGCGGCGCCGTGCACGCCCATATCAAGGCCGAGCACAAGGATGATATCCAGAACGATATTGGTCAGCGCTGCGCTGATCAAAAAGAGCATCGGACGGCGAGAATCGCCAACAGCGCGCAGAATGCCGGAGCCGATGTTGTAAATCAGCTGGGGAATCATGCCCAGGAAATAGATGCTCAGGTATGGCACGGCATAGACCATGACCTCATCGGGCGTACCCATCAGATGCAGGATATCTTCCGCAAAAGTCAGACCGACCGCCGTCAGCAGCGCGCCGCTGACAATCGCCAGCGCGATCGTCGTATGCACGGCGCGGGAGACATCCTCTGCCTTACGCGCGCCGAAGAGCTGCGCAATGATCACCGACGCGCCGGAGGCCACGCCCACAAAGAAACCGACCAGCAGATTGATCAGCGTGCCCGTGGAGCCGCCGACCGCAGCGAGCGCCTCCTTGCCGACCACCTTGCCGACGATGATGGCATCCGCCGTGTTATAGAGTTGCTGGAAAAACGTACCCAGCACGATCGGGAAAAAGAACAGAAGCAGCTGCTTCCAGATAATGCCTTCGGTGATCCCGTTGATATCCGGACGTTGTCTGATGAGTCTTCTCATAATGCTTTCCTCATATGGCCGCTATGCGGCAGCAAATCGAAATGCAGACAAATATGAATGCTTGCTTTATTTCTTGAGCCTGCCCGCCAGTACGCCGATGCGGCGCGCAAGGCCCTTGGGCAGGTGCGCAATGCGGCGCACAATCCTCTCTATCTTCGATGGCCCTGCAAGGAGCTTCATCACGTATTCGCTGTCAAAGCCCGCTTTGGCAAAATGCGCAAAGAATGCCTTGCGCTTTGCGTGCGCGCTCGCAGTATGCTCGATGCTGGGATTGAAGCGAAGAAGCGGCTTCGTATCGTTCACGGGGAACATGCTCAGCTGCGCGCCGGCAGCCTCCAGCGCCTTTCTTCCCTTGGGGGTATTCACAAACACCAGAGAAAGGCCGCTGTCGTCGTCCCTATCCGCGCAGACCTCCTGCGCGCCCCACAGATCCGCCATGGTCAGATCGGATACATGATTTTCGCCGCGCAGTGCCGTGCACTGCACGCAGGACGGCCTCAGATACAGATTTTGCAGAAAGCCATACAGGAACGGCTCCGTATTCTGCTGGCCGACATGCTCGCTGCCATCCTCAAAGGTCGCCACGGCGGAAAAATTCTTCCAGCCCAGGCGCTTATCGCGGAAGGTATACGCGCTCACGCGCTTGCCGTGTTTTTTCTCCAGTTCCGCCAGATACGACGCAAACACGCCCGGAGAAGGCACGCCATGGCAGACAAAATCCACCGTAAGCAGCTGCTCGTCGTACTTTTTGCCCACACGCGCCTTCAGGCCCGCGATCTGACAGGGCGTACCCGTAAAGAGCACGGGAACGCCGCGCTCAAGAAGCGAAGCCGCATTGGCTACGGCGTCCGCTGCGTCGCTCTGCACATATTTGGAGCCGCGCATGGCAGCAAGCTCAGTCTCGTCAAACGCGCCGACATGCTCCAGGCGCAGCGATTCATCAAACGCAGCGCCAAAAACCACGCCGCCGCGCGCAAGCATGCCGCGGGCAAGCGCCGTGAATACGCCGCCCGAAGAAGAGCGCTGCCTGAGCGCCTCGTCCTGATGCGCCGCGCCGTAGGCATGGAGCTTGTTTTCGGCGAGCACTTTGCCCGCCGGGCAGCGCTTTTCGCAAAGATCACACTCCACGCACAGATCGCCATTCACCGCAGGATACAGGAACCCCTCTTCATCCGGCTGCATGGTGATGGCCTTGCGGGGACAGATGCTCACGCACGCGCCGCAGCCCGTGCATTCCGATTTATTCGCCCTGACTGTCTGTCTCATGGGTAATTCTCTCCTGTCACTTGGCCAGATCGAGCATAGCAGAGATAATCTCTTCCCTGCCCGCTGTGTATTCCGGGATACGCGTTTCAAGGAAAGCCCTCTCCTGCGCGGCGCGCGCCATCAACGCATCAAAGGCATCCATGAGCTCGTTTTCGTCCGTAAGTTCCTGCACGGGGATCAGATGACCCGCCTCCGAGCCGAAAAGATCGCGCGCAATGCCCTTTGCCTTGACAGAATAGCCGATGACCAGGGTCGGCACACAGGTAGAATACGCCGCAATCGACGCATGGGTGCGCGCTGTCACGAGGGCGCAAAGGCGCTTAATATAGCCTTTAAGCTGCGTGGCCGTGAGCTTTTCGGCGTCCGGCAGCATGATCACGCGCTTTTCATCTTTAAACTGCGCCTTGATCTGCCCGAGCGCATCCAGATCGTTATCGTGCTTCCAGAAAACATGCGGAATGAGCGCCACAGCGCAGTCGGTCGTATCCAGAATATGGCGCACGAGCGAACCAAACGCCCGGGCCGCCTCATCTCTGTTTTTCGCCTTATCCAGCACAAGCGGGCTGACATTCAGGCCGACGGTTTTCCCTTCCAGCCAGCCCTCGGGCAGCGGAAGTTCGTCGCTTGCCATGGTGAACGCTGGATCGCACCAGCGGATAACCGGCAGGCCAGCTTCCTTCATCGCCTGTTCTGTGATGGATTCACGCGCGATAATCAGATCATAGGCACTGAGATCCTCAAGATTCTGTCCCTTGATGCTCTCCGGTTCTACAGAGCAGCCCCAAAGCACCAGCGGCTTTTTCGCCCGGCGCAGGCGGCCGTTAATCACCTGCAGATGCTCCTGATGGTTATAGCAATACGTATCGCCGCCGATGGACAGACAGACGTCGCTGCGCTTGCCCAGCTCAATCACCGTGCCATGCTTGCGGGCAACCTCCTGCTCGCGCGGCATACCCAGACGGAAGCCGACGGAATTGATCAGGCGGCGAATGCTATACGGCGCAATCACGCTGCTGATGATGCGGGAGACGCCCTCCAGCTTCGCTTCGCGGTCAAACTCCGGCTGATCCGACGAAAGCGAAAGCTCAGCCCTGCCGGCAAACAGCGCCGCAGTCGAGCGGACGATCGCTTCGCAGCCGCGATTGCCGCAGCCGCCGTGATTATAGAGCATGACTTTCTTCATCGTCTGATTCCCCACCTTTTCCCCGTCAGCTTTTCCCGCACGCGCATGAGCACATAAAACGCCGGAAAAAGCCCATTGTCCACCATTTGATACAGCCTCGCATCCTGCCTGCTGAGCTTTGAGGGATCGACGCCCTCCATCGCCAGCAGACGCACGCGCTGATCAAATGTCTTCATGCTTGCGCGGATGCCGCGCTTCTTTTCATCAATCCACACACAGGTCTGCAAAAAGTCGCAAAAGAATCGTTCCTTGACGTTTTCTTCCTGCAGAATCCTGCTCATGCCCCGCAGCATTGGCTGATGCGCCTCGCTGTGTTCGCGCACGCCCGCCATGGCGGAGCTGGTGTGAATGCGATAGACATAGGTATCATCCTGAATATGCGAAACCTTTTTCGCCCTCAGATAGAGCTTCAAATTGAGCAGCGCATCCTCGCCGATGCGCACACCCTCGTCCAAACGAACGCCATCAAACAACCTGCTGTCATAGAGCTTGTTCCAGATGTTGTTGTAAATGCGATGCATATGGATGATCTCGCAGGCAATCCGCTCGGGAACCTGCGCAACAGGCTCCGTCTCTACCGGGATGCGCTCGCCCTTGTCCACATCAAAGAGCGTATGATTGGCCGAAACGATCTGCGCGCCGCTTTTCTGCGCCTCAGCAAAAAGCAGCTCCATGGCGCGCTCCTGCAGGGCGTCGTCCGAGTCGACAAAGGCGATATACCTGCCCGATGCATGATGAAGACCCAGATTGCGCGCGGCAGAGACGCCGCCGTTTTGGGTATGGAGCACCTTCGCTCTCGGCTCGCCAGCAGCAAAGCAATCCAGCATGCCGCCCGTTTCATCGGTCGATCCGTCGTCGATGAAGATCATCTCCAGCTCCGGTCGCCTCTGAGCCTTGAGGCTTTCCAAACACACATCAAGATATTTCGCCGCATTATAACAGGGCACGATGATGCTGATATCGGCCTGCTTGTTCATGGGTTTTCCTCCCTCTTTTGTCAGGGCAGCAGACAGCTGGAAAGCGGCAGCAGTTTCAGCGCCGCAAAGTAGAGCTTCTGCTTGGCGGGCAGCGCGGCAAAATCCACGCCGCTTGTCATTGCCGCAACCATCTTGCGCGAGAGCTTCATTGCAGCGCCGAGCCTGCCGCAATCCACGCGCAGTGTGCGCACGTAGATATCGATATGCGCACGGAAGAGCTGCGTCTCAAGGCCGTTTCTGCGGATAAACGCGCCGATCCCCTCAATCATGGGCATGCTGCGGCCATAGATATCCGCGCGCGCGCGCGTCATGGCGGAATCGCCGCCGAATTCGTAGATATAGATGGTCTCATCGCTCATGCGCCACGCACCCGCAGCCATGAACGCATCGAGATTGAACAGCACATCCTCGCCCACCTTCACGCCATAAGGCGCGCGCACGGCAGCTTTTTTCAGCATATCCATGCGATAAAGCCGGGCGCACATGCTGTTGAGCGCGCTGTCGCCGCGGATGAGGCTCTCGAGCACCGTCTGAAGATCGCCATCCGCACAGGCATGCTTTTCGATTCTGCCGCCCTCGTCGCGAAAATGCATCTCGTAGGCGCCGCAGACAATATCCACGCCGTCATCGGCCATGGAAAGCAGATATTCCAGCGCATGCGGCCGAAGATGATCATCCGCATCGACGAAGGAAATCCACTTACCCCTCGCTGCATCCATGCCGCAATTGCGCGCAGCGGACACGCCGCCGTTTTCCTGATGGATGACGCGCATGCGCGGCTCAGCAACCGCCAGCCGCTCAAGGACGCAGAGCGTATCATCTCTGGAGCCATCGTCAATGGCAATCAGCTCCCAATTGCTTTGCGTCTGCGATTGAATGCTCTGCACGGTGCGCGCAAGCGTCTGCCCGTTGTTGTAGCAGGGCATGACGATCGATACGATCGGATTCACTTCGGCATCTCCTTCTTTGCGCGCAGAGCAAACGCCGATTCGCCAAGCTTTCGTCGGAGCACCTGCACGGGATAAATGAGCGGATAAACAAATGGATATGCGCCGGCGCGGCAAATGCGCAGGAGCAGCTTTGCACCAAAAGAGAGCTTCTCTTCCTCCAGCCGATTAAGCGGCAGAAGCGGCATAACTTCATCCCGAAACCGGTGAACGACCCGATCCACACCGCCATCCTTATACAGGCGCAGCGTCACGGAATCAACATAGGCCGGAAAGAACGCTTCCATCTGTCCGCGGCGAAGCAGCATATCCCGCATAGCCTCAAGCCACGGCGCATGGCGCTGCATCTCGCTCAGCGTCTGCGTATGCATAGCGGAGGCGCTGTGCGTTCGATAGCGATAAGCCACGCGATTCACATAGGCAATTCCACGGCCGCAGAGCACGGCCTCGAGATTGAACAGCGCATCCTCCGCAATTTTCACCTCAGGCGTCAGGCGGATACCTTCGCGCTCAATCAGCGCGCGGCGGTGCAGTTTGTTGCACATGATATTGAGCACGCAGTCGCCCTCAATCAGGCGAAGCGCAGCGGCACGGCGCATTTTTTCGCCCGTCTTGTCCATCCAGCGGCTTTCGGGGATCACAACCTCGCGCTTCCCGGTTTCATCAAACGTCTCATGCGCGCAGACGACCATATCGACTGCAGCGTCCGCGCCGGAAAGCAGCGAATCCAGCGCATCTATCGGCAGCAGATCGTCGCTGTCCACGAAAGTGATCCACTCGCCCCGGGCGTGATCCAGCCCAAGATTGCGCGCAGCGGACACACCGCCGTTTTCCTTGGCATAAACGCGCACACGCTTATCCTTTTGGGCATAGCTTTGGGCAATCTGCAGCGTGTTGTCCTTTGATCCATCGTCGATGAGGATCGCCTCAAAATCTTCAAACGTCTGGGCGAGCACGCTGTCCATGCAGGCAGCAAGGTATTTTTCACTGTTATAGCACGGGATGATGATGCTGATTTTCACTTTGCATCCTCCCTGCCCTGCACAAGAGCAGCCGCGCCCTTCACATCGCCGCGCAGCCAGCGCATGGCAAACAAGCGGCCGCGGATCTGGGTCATGATGCCCTTACGCGTATTAAGCGTGTACAAGATCAGCGGCATCGGCGAAATGAGCGCGCAAAGCAGCGCCTTCATCGTCTCGTTTTTTCGGTATTCCTCCATGGCACGGTATACGTCCAGAATATCCGGATCCAGACGGATGCCCTTGGTGATCAGCTTGTCATAGCATAGAACGGGCAGCACGTTTTTAATCTCGTCAAACCGACCGCAGGCTTTCGCATATTCCCACAGGCACACGGAGAGCGTCATCAGCCGCCAAGCAAGGCGCGGCTTCTTCATGCCCATGAGCGAATCACCGCGCTGGACATAATACACATATGGCTGACTGATCGCCGCGATGGTGTGCGTATGCATGAGATACATGGCCGAAAAATGCGTATCCTCGGCAAAGACCTCTTTGTTTGGCGCAAATCGCAGGCCGTTTTCCTCGATCACGCTGCGCCTATAGAGCTTGCTCCAGGCCTCCTGACCATGCTTATAGGGCATCCAGTAGCGATAGAAGTATTTGTCCAGACCGAGACGATCCACGTCAATCGTCTCGGTTTCAAATTTGAGATAGGCTTCCTGTTCCTTGTCATCGACCACAAGCGCGTAATTATAGAGCACCTGCTCGGCTCCGGTTTCATCAGCCGCGTGGACGATCTCTTCAAGCCAGTTGGGCGTGACGTAATCATCCGAATCCAGAAACGCGATATACTCGCCGCGGGCGACGTCCAAACCTGCGTTGCGCGCCGAGGACAGGCCGCCATTTTCCTTATGCACCTGACGGATGCGTCTGTCGCGATCGGCATAGGTCTGCATAATCGCCGGACAGCCATCCTTCGTGCCGTCGTTGACGAGGATCAGTTCGTAATCTGTGAACGTCTGCGCGAGAATACTGTCCAGGCACTTGGGCAGATACGCTTCAACCTGATAGATCGGCACAATCACACTCACTCGGCACACAGGCGCTTCCTCCTTCTCGGGCACATAATCATACAGATTGATTATACCATAGAGCTTCATGCAAAGACAAGAGCCTCCCGATCCGGGAGGCCCTGTATCG
>CAZACE010000009.1:0-13395 GCA_964483255.1 uncultured Oscillospiraceae bacterium | reverse complement strand
CAACAACGCACATCCTATCGATGCCGGAAGGCATATGCTCAAAGGAAATGCCCTCTTCCTCGATCGCCTGCAGCAGACGGCGGCCAAAGCCCAGCTCAGCGTTCATCATCGCCTTTTCCACGTTGATGATCGCAAAATTCTTATGACCGGCGATACCGGTGATCAGATGATCGCTGTCGTAATCCTCCGCCTCGTAGCCGATGATGGTGCCCGGAGCGGTCGGATCATTGGTATTGCGGATATTGGTCGGGATACCGGCGATGCGCACCGGGAAGATCGCATCCTCATGCAGGACAGAAGCGCCCATGTAAGAAAGCTCGCGCAGCTCACGATAGGTCACATAGCGGATCGGCTCCGGATTGCGGACAATGCGCGGATCGGCCATCAAGCAGCCGGAAACGTCCGTCCAGTTCTCATAGAGATCCGCATTCGCTGCGCGCGCAACAATTGCGCCCGTGATATCGCTGCCGCCTCGGGAGAAGGTTTTCACGTTTCCGTAGGCATCACAGCCATAGAAGCCGGGAACCACAGCATGCGCGTGCTCGCGCAGAATCGCACCGAGCGTCTCCTGCGTCTTCGCGCTGTCGAGCCTGCCTTCCTCATCAAAGAAGATGCCCTTCTGCGGATCGACAAAATCCCAGCCCATATAATTGGCCAGCAGGATGCCGTTGAGATACTCACCGCGGCTGGCCGCATAATCCGCACCCGCGCCGAGCTGAATGCGCTTGCACACTTCGTCCAGATACGCATCCAGATCAACATTCAGGCCCAGTTCCTGCGCGATGCCGTGATAGCGCTCTCGGATGCGCTCAAACGCCTCGCCGATATCCTTGCCGGAAGCAGCCAAACGATTGCACTCATAAAACAGATCGGTCACCTTAATATCGGTGGAGCAGCGCTTTCCCGGCGCGCTCGGCACCACGATGCGGCGATCCGCATCCATAAGCAGGATTTCCTTGACCTTCCTGAACTGCTCAGCACTGGCCAGGGAACTTCCGCCAAACTTAGCAACTTTGATTCCCATTCGGATTCCCTCCGATTTATCTTGATACACAGTGATACAATTCTATAAAAAGAACGGTATAAAGTCAAGAATATTTCGCAATAGCTCAAAAAATATGCGGATTCTGACGAAAAGTGTTCCCGGAATTCAATCATTTCAAACATGAGAAAACGGGCAGCTTTTCTCCCGATCATCCTATGCCGTGTACAGGATTGGCGTTCAGCAGCACGCCCGGCTTTAAGGCAAAGAAAAAGCGGGCAGGCTGCCCGCTGCGCTTATTCCTGATATGCTGCGCGAACCTTTGTACCCGAATGCCGCCGATCATCCTCATCATCTGCTGCGCAAAGCCTTTCCAGCGCCTGTGGAATCATTTCCGCGATGCGCTCCATAGGCGTCGCACAGCCTGCGCTGAGCATGCGTACGCCGTTTGCCGAGCAAACCAGAAAGCCCATCGGATGCACCGATACGCCCGCGCCTGCACCGCCTGCAAAAGGCAGTTCTTCCTGCGGATGCATGCCGGAGCAGGCATACTCTCCGCCGCCGGCCACAAAGCCGAACGACACCTTTGAAATCGGAATGATGGTCGATCCATCCTGCGTCTGTACTGGATCGCCGACTACAGTATTGACATCCACCATTTCACGGATACTCTCCATGGATGTGCCCATCAGGCTCTCAATGGGATGCTTGTCCACTTCAATCCCTCGCTCTCTTCCCTAGCGCCGTTTTCAGCGCCGCAAACATAGCATCGCCCGTCTGACAGGAGAATATACGGTTATCGTCGCATCACTCTGAAACTGCACAACCGTAAGATTTGTCTGAATCACAAGACTGTCCAACGTCTGATGAAAGAGCCGGACTTACGGATGGAAGGAAATGGGTCTTAAACAATGCATTCAGGCTTCTGAAAATGATGAAACAATACTCACCGAAAAGAAGCATCACAGCACAGCATTGCTTAATACCCCTCAGCCCTTGATTAGAAAAGGCGTACCAGCCTCGCACTGACTCCGCAAAGCGTAATAAGCATTTTCCCATTTTCGCAATACATGTCCGTCGCGTAATTTCTGGGATACAACAGCTGCGCCTGCTCAAAACCGCGCATGGGAATCCCGATCTGTTCTTCCCCTTCCCGGGTATGCCAGACAGCCATATATGCCTCATCTTTGCAGCGAACACCCACACACAGGAACGGATCCCCAAACGCACCCAGACCAATCGGCCAGAACGGCATGCCGGTTTTAATCTTGTTCACGATCTCCATGTGCACGGCAATGCCCTCTTTCACCAGAGCAAGGCGCGGCGCCGAGAGTTCGGCAAGATGGCCGCTCTGATGGATTCGAAGCAACATAGTACTGACCATGTTGAAAACGGTCTCTTCCTCGTCGCCATCGCGCTTGGGATAGCTCCAGATCGCAGCCTGCTCCGGCGTGACAGCCGTCATGCAATTACAGGCGATGGCTGCCATCTTCACATAGTCTTCCTGATCGGTGACAGACTGAATGGAGTGACGACTCAAATGAGAATACTCCATGCGCATACCGCCGGAAGAGCAGTTCTCAATCACCAGTTCCGGATAGCGGGCGAATACGTCGTCAATCCATGCAAGATACGCGCGCGTATGCTCGAGAAGTCCAGCACCTGCAGTATCAGCATTCAACTGCGTGCCCACGCCAGCGTTGATGTTATAATCCATCTTGATGTAGCCTACGCCGTAATCCTTCACCAAACGGTCAACAACCTCGTTGGCATGAGCCACAACGGCAGGATTGCGGAAATCAAGCTGATAGCGGCTGTGGTCGATCACGCGACGCCCCTCAATCTGGAAGAACCAGTCATCGGGTACCTCTTTTGCCATCGGGCATTCAATACCCATAACCTCGATTTCCAGCCAAAGTCCCGGAATCATTCCCTTGCTGCGGATATAATCCAGCACCTCTTTGATGCCGCAGGGAAAGCGCCCCTTTGCCGGAAGCCATCTGCCCACTCCGTCCCACCAAGGGCCATCGTCGTACCAACCGGCATCCACGCAGTAATATCGGCATCCGGCTTCAGCCGCCGCGTCAATCAGCGGGAACTCCTTCTCGGTCGTCGGATCACCGAACAGGCAGTTCATATAGTCATTGAAAATGACGCTGGGATGCTCATTGTCCGTATTAGGCCTGCGGATGCGGCGGCGGTATGCCGTCATTTCACAGACGCTTTCCTCAAAGTCTTTTCCAAAGGTCAGCGCACAAGGCACAGAAACAAACGTCTCACCCGGAGCAATGCGCCTCAGGAATTGATGCTCCTGCCAGCTCGGACCGCTCAAGCGCAGATAGAGCTGATTTTTAAGATCGCTGACCTCCCAACACCAGCTGCCGGTAGTCTCAATCTGCCAAAGCATCGCGCCGCTTTTCTGCAGGAAGGCGCCCATGGGCAGATGCTCACTGCAAGCCCAGGTGCCCGTGGAGCTAAGCTGTATACGCTTCATGGAGAAGCTGTTCACCGGATCATAGCCCAGTTCATGCAGTGTGTTCGTCTTCCACTGGCATTCGCCAAACCAGGTGTTGTGCGGGATTGCCATAGAATAATCGCCCGCGCTGCCATTCTCGTGGCCGATACCCGTGAGCGCAAAGGAGGACACATATTCGAGCGGGAAATGTGTCTTTGAGATATTCGTTACCTCACTCCACGCACGAACTGCTTTTACCCCATCATAAAACTGCCAGAAGGTCTTGACCCGAATCTCATCCGTCTTCTGGACGATTTCAAACAGATCGCCCTTCTCATTTCTGGTCAGACTATGACTCTCATAACGAAGCTCGCTACCCGGTGCACAGAGCGTATGCTTGCTGGCATGGTGGTCATTGTGGTTATACCCCGTACCCTGCAGCTCCACCAGAGGATACCACTTGGCAATCTCCCCGCGCACACGCTCAATGGCCGAGCAATTATGCAGAGCAACAAATCCGTTTTCGCAGACCTCAATATCAACGTAAATTCCGTTTCTTTCAAAGCGGATATCCATAGCCATTATCCTTTCACAGCGCCGACGGTCATACCCTTGATAAAATACTTCTGCAGGGAGACAAAGAGAATCGTAATCGGCAGCACAGAGATGACGATCGCAGCAAACGCCGTTGAATAGTCGCTCGACTGCGCGGAGAACAGGCTCTGTATTGCAACGGTAAGCGTCTTGAGCCTATTCGTGCTCACAAACAGGCTGCTCATCAGATAATCATTCCAGATCTGGAAGGACTGCATGATGATCAGCGTCGCCATCGCCGGCTTGAGCAGCGGGAAGACGATGGTGAAATACGTCCTGTAGATCGAGCAGCCGTCGATGCGGGCAGCCTCTTCCAGCTCAACCGGCACTGTGGACATGAAACTCGTCATCAGGAATACGCCGAAGGAAATATTCGTGGCAACGTACATCAGGATGACGCCGATGCGCGTGTTGACCATGCCCGTGGAATAGCCCACGATGTAGATCGGCAGGAACAGCGCCTGCGCCGGGATGAGGATGCCGACGATGAAATACAGATATGCAAACTGGAAGAATTTGCCCTTGTTGCGGGCGATCGCCCATGCCGCCGCGCCGCACAGCAGCGCCAGAATCAGCACAGAGACGACGGTATAGATTGCCGTATTGACGAACGTCACTTCCAGATTGAGCTTCTTGTATGCATTTTCGTAGTTGATCAGGTTCAGGCTCTGCGGCAGCGCCAGCGGATTGCCGACGTAGAGCTCCTTTTTTGTTTTGAAGGAATAATTGAGGATGATCAGCAGCGGCGCGAGGAACAGCACGGACATGCCGAGCATCACAAACTGCGTGATCCAAAGCGCAGGCGTGAACTTTGCCTTTTCCTTGTTCTTAGGCTCTTTCTCCTTGCGGCTCATCACATCTGCACCTCCCTCTTCTTGAGCACCTTCACCTGAAAGACTGCGACCAGCAGCAGCGCGAAGACGACGGAGATCGTCAGCGCCGAGCCATAGCCGTACTGCCTGCCGTTGATCGCGGTGGAATACGTATAATAGATGATTGAGGTGGATGCGCGGCCTGGGCCTCCGTTGGTGGAGGCAACAAGCAGGTCATACACCTTGAGCGAGCCCGTGGTGATGCCGACGATACAGATCGTCAGCGCCGGGGCGAGCATGGGCAGCGTGATATTGATGAACTGGCGAACAGCGTTTGCGCCGTCCACCTTCGCCGCCTCGTAAAGATCGGATGGAATCGACTGCAGCGCAGCCAGATAAATCAGCATCCAGTAGCCGATCCACTGCCAGTTGTTGGCGATGAGCAGACCGGAAAGCACGGTTTCTTCCTTGCCCAGCAGCATAGCCAGACTGGACTTGAGGCCCATGAGCTTAAAGAGCGCTGGCAGCACATTGCCGTAGAGCTTCAGCCACACAAAGCCCACGACCACCGCACTGATGAGGCACGGAACGAAGAAGATCGTGCGCATGAGTTTCTGACCCTTGATGCCGCTGTCCAGCGCTACAGCCATGAAAATGGCCGCCACGTTCTGGATAATCGTATTCCAGATGGTAAAACGGATCGTGAACCACCATGCGCCCCTGGCGTACGGGTCGGAGACGAGTTTGACATAGTTATCCAGGCCGACAAACGGCTTTTCGACCGTCATGCCATTCCAGCTCGTCAGCGAATAATAAAGCGACAAAAACATCGGAACGATCAGTCCGATGGTGAAGATGATCATGCCGGGCAGCACCAGAGAAAGATACTGCAATTGCTGCTTGCGCAGGCTCTGGCTCATTTTGCGCATGGCTTTCGCCTCCAGAATCGAGAAATAGTAAAACACTCAGGCATACGTTGGAGCCGCAGACCCCAACCCCCGCCCAGGGATGCAATCCCAGACCCCTTCTATGCTTCGCACAGATACTCCGTTTGTCTGAGATTGACATCTTGCGTCTATATAGAGGGAAAGCGGGCGGCTCTCCAAGGGGAAAACCGCCCGCCGGTCATGTGTGGGATTACTTGCTGTTGTCGCGGCGCGCGTCGGAAGCCTTCAGCACTTCTTCGATGGTGAGCTTGCCCTGCAGATACTCAGCGATATCCTTGGCATTCTCCTCCTGGAAGCCGCCCCAAACGAGCTGGTTGTTGCCCAGGTTGACGTCCTGAATCATGCCGGCAGCGGCGTAAGCGTCGATGTCGGTCTGGCTCGGGTTGGCAAAGGTCGGCGCAACGTCCTTGACCATCGGCGCGGTCATGGTGTGGTCATAGATGGCAACCTGCAGGTCCTTATCGGTCGCGATGACTTCGAAGACCTTGTTGATCGCATCCTGATACTGAGAAGAGACGCTGGCCATGAAGGTGATGTTCGGCTCAAAGAGGAGCTTCGCATCGCCGGTCTGGTTCGGGAACGGGAAGATGCCGAAGTCGTAGCTCTCGTCGATGCCCAGGAAGTTCTGGATGGACCAGGAACCGGACACCTTCATCGCAGCTTCGCCCATAACCATCTTGGCGTCGCAGGCAGTCTGCTCGAGAGAGAAGGTCTCGTCAGTCCAGGTGTTGTCGTAGATCAGCTTGTTGTATTCGTAAGCGGTCTTGTACTCGGGGCTGGTCTCGAAGCTGACCTTGCCCGCGCGGAAGTCATCGCCCCAGACAGCGTTCTTGTTGAACACGTCGTTCACGGCGAACTGCATGGTCACGTTGCCGATGGACCAGGTATCGACCATGTGAGAGGCGAACGGGGTAATGCCGTTGGCCTTGAGGGTCTCGATGACGGCAGCGAGCTCTTCGTGGGTCTTCGGAACGGACAGACCCAGCTCATTGAAGATCTCACGGCTGTAGTAGACGCCCTGATACAGACAGTTGAAGGTCATGCCCAGAACCTTGCCATCCAGGGTGACGCCTTCCTTCGCGGCGTCGAGGATGTTATCCATGTACGGCTGAGCGGTCAGATCCGCCAGCAGGCCGAGAGAGCCGTAGGTGGAGACGTCCTGCGCCTTGCCGATCATGATATCCGGCAGACCAGACTGCATATACACCTGCATCTTCGGCTGGAAGTCATTGCCCCAGTCAACGCATTCCCACTCGAGCTTGATTTCCGGATACTTCTTGGCAAGCGCCTCGTCGATCATGTCTTCGATGCCCGCATCAGTAGTGGACTGACCGGCCAGCACGCGAAGGGTGATCTCCTCAGCCTGCGCAAACGCGCACAGGGACAGCGCAAGAGCCATCGCCAGCAGAAGGGATACAAACTTCTTCATAACAGTTTCCTCCTTACGATTTTGAGGGACACCTTCCCTCTTCTATCATACAGTTTACAGGATCTGTCAGAAAGAAAATAGGACGCTTTTGCACATTTTACTTGGATCATTTTGTAGAATCCATCTCAATTGAGCACGGTGCTGCTCTCCCCGCGCAGTGCATCCCACTGCAAGAGCACTTCGCTCAGCGTCATCTCGCCGCGCAGATGCGCAAGCAGCAGCTCTGCACAATCATACTGGAACGCCCAGATCAGCTGGTTGTTGCCCACGGAGGCGCTGACAATGCGTCCCTCACTCCTGTAGCGCTCGATGTCTTCGCGGATCATGCCAAGCGAATCCACCCGCACATCTTTGAGGCAGGTATCTGTCTGCGTGAATGCGCATACCGTCTGCGCAAGCTCCGCATCGCCCAGCAGCATCGCGCAGATATCGTCAATCAGTTCGTCATGCGCAGTGGTCGCACCCTTCATGAACGTGATGTTCGGTTCGCTGATCAGCTTGGCATCGCCTGTCTGATTGGGATACGGAAAAAGGCCGATTTTTCTATGCGGCGCAACCGACTGCAGCGCCTGAATCGACCAGCTGCCGCTCAGATACATGATCGCCTCTTCATTGGCAAAGCGAAGATCACTCTCGCTCTGGGTAACACTCATCGCATCCGCCCATGTATTGCGATATTGCGCCACCACCTTCTGCGCACATCTGCGGTAAGGTTCGTCCGTAAAGGATACATCGCCCGCACGCAGGCGGTCGCCCCAGAGAGGATCCTTCGAAAACACATCCCCGATAGCAAACTGCATCAGGATGTTGCCCGTATGCCATGTCTCCTGAAAATGAGAAGCAAACGGCGTAACACCCACCTTGTTCATGCGTGCGATGATGGCGTCCAGCTCTTCCTCCGTCTCGGGCACCGCAAGATTATAGCGGTAAAACATATTTTTGTTGTAGAGCACGCCCTGATATAGCTGGTTATACACCAGACCATAGAGTTTGCCGTCAGCCATGCCCGCCTGCACAGCCTCATCGACCAACGGCTGCGCAAGCTGATCCGGGAAAACGCCGAGCGCGCCCGTGGGATAGAAAGCCTGAATATCCTGTGCCTTGCCCACGATGATATCCGGCGTTTCGCCGGAAGAAATCATCGCATTCAGACGCACCGAGAACCGCTCACCCCAGTCCACGTTTTCCCATTCCAGCTCCACATTCGGGAAAGCCTTCTCGATCCTCTCGCGGATCAGCTCGGCCATACCCGGATCGCTTGTGGATTCGCCAGCGAGCACAGTCAGAAGGATTCTTTCCTCCTGCTTTTCCACCTCTGCCTGCGGCATGATGGCACACCCTCCAAGCAGCAGCACTGCGGCAAGCATCAAAACCAACATGATCTGTTTCATGCCTGTCCCTCCTCCCGGTATGCACGCGGGCTTTTTCCTTCCATACGCTTGAACACGCGGCTGAAATAGGCATAATCGTCATAACCCACCATCTGCGCGATATCGGTGATGCTCAGTTCCTTCTGCATCAGAAGCTTTTTTGCCTGCTCGATGCGGGTGCTGGCCAGATAGAGCATCAGATTGCATCCCACCTGCTGCTTGAACATGCGCGATAGATAACTGTCATCCACATGAAAATGCTGCGCCAATGTGCTGAGTGAGAGTGCCTCATCATAGTGGCCGTCAATATACTTCTGCACGCGCTGCACCGTGGAGCGCATTGTGTCGCTATGTGCCGATGTCTCGGCAAGACCAAAGTACTCGTCCAGCAGCTGGCCAAACAGGCTTCGCATCTGATCAAATTCCAGGCGGTCCACCGCATCCAGCAGCAATTCCAGCAGATTGTCAATGCCGATGAGCTGCTGGGTTTTCATGGATTCCTCCGAAAGATGACGCAGAATCCAGACGATATAATTGACGCTGTGCAAGAGTTCCATAACTGTCCAGCCGTCCTGTTCGCACCGGTAGATACCCGTCTGCTCCAGAAGGTCTTCAAATCGCTCTCTCTGACGCTGTCTGGCAGCATGCATGAGCTGACTCTGCATATCAGGATGAAGCCGCTGAGCAACAGACTGTCTGCCCGCTTGCGAGGCAAAGCCGATCTGAGCGCCGCTGCAGCAGGGCATATCTGCCAGGCAGCGGCGCGCCTCATCATAGGCTCTGCGCAAATCTCTGAAGGAGAAATAGCCGCCGCTGATCATGACCCTGGGCTGTACACCAGAGAGCAGCGCCCACTCTTTCAGCTTTTGCTCCAGCCTGCTTTTCAGCGCCGTCTCGTCCATCTCCGTCACGAGGAGAAAATGATTGGCATGATACAGATCATGAATAACCAGTCGGCTCCCCTCATCCGCCAATTCTTCAATCGCCGTCTTGATCCTGTATACCGCCTCAGCCACACCCTGCGGCAGTTCCCCTCTGCCAAGATTGCGCATGAAGCCCGGCAATTTGACCAGAGCGATGCGATAGCTGGAAAAAGACATCTCATAATCGAACAACCTGGCTTCCACGCTCTGCAGCTGTTCCTGACGCTTGGCATCATGAAGCCATTGCGAAAAATCCCTGTCGCTGACCATCGACGCTGCCAATTTCAGGCGAACCTGTTCCTCGTCGCGTTCCCTGCGCCGGCGCGTCTGCGCAAGCGCCTGCTCCACAGCGCGCTGAATGACCTCCAGCAGCTTGCTGCGGTTCAGGGGTTTGAGGATATAATCGATTGCGCCGGCGAGCAGCGCCTCATGCACATATTCAAAATCACTGTAACCACTGAGCACCACAATCACGGTGCCGGGCCAGCGTTTCCTGATCCCTTTCATCAGTTCCACACCGGAAAGATACGGCATGTTGATATCGGTGATAACGATATCCGCGGGGCTGTTTTCCATCTTGCCAAGCGCATCCTCGCCGTCTGCGGCCATGGGCAGAAGCTCCAGACCGAGTGCCTCCCAATCGATGACAGCCTTCATGTTTTCCCGAATCCAATATTCATCATCCGCGATGAGCACTTTAAGCTTTCTGTTGTCCATCGTCATGTTCCTCCTGTACGGATGGGATGTGGAGCGTGATTGCCGTGCCTTCCTGATGCCGGCTGTCAACCTCAAGGCCGTATTCCGTGCCAAAGAGGAGCTTAAGACGCGCGGCAATGTTCAAAAGCCCAATGGAGCTGCCCGTGCTCAGCGCCTGCTCCGGATCAATCGTACGTATTCTGTCAAGCATTTCTTGCTGCATGCCCACGCCGTTATCCACGATAGAAAGAAGAATCTCTGTATCCGTTCTTCGTGCACTGATATGGATATTCTTTTCACCGCGCTTATTGCGCAGGCCATGAGAGATCGCATTTTCTACCAGAGGCTGCAGCGACAGCCGCGGCACACGCGTTTTCATCATCTCCGCAGGAATGTCGATTGTCATCTGAATCGTATCATTCATACGCACATTCATGACGAACATGTAGTTTTTCAGATGCCTGAGCTCATCGGAAATCGACGCCAGCGGCTCATCCATGCGCAGGCTATAGCGGAAGAGATCGGAGAGCGCATGACAGAGTGTCGACACGATCTGGCAATCGTGAATCATCGCAATGGCGCTCATGGTGTCCAGCGTGTTATAAAGAAAATGTGGATTCACCTGAGTCTGCAGCGCCTTGTACTTGGTGTCGTTGAGCTGTATGGTCGTCTGGTATTCCCGTGCAATCAGTTCTTCGATCTGATCGAGCATGTCATTAAACGCGCTGCCCAGCTTTGCAAGCTCATCCTGGTGCATCTGCGGCAGGCGAAGCTGCGTTTCACCCTGCTTGATGCGGTTCATTGTGGATACCATCTGTTCCAGCGGGCGCGTCAGGCCTCGCGAAATAAAGAAAAAGAGCACCATAAAGAACACGAGCACCAAAGCAAACGCGAGAACCGTACTGCTCATGAGCATGGATTGATTGGCATTGAGCGCGCTGGAGGGAATCAGCGAATAAAGCGTTAAAGCGTATTTTCTTACCGGCGAAGAATAGAGCGAATGACTGTCCTGCTTATCCGGAAGCATTTCGCCAGCCTGCGCACGTGCAGACAGGCTGTTCATCAACGAGCCCGTCTCCCCGCTTTCGGGCAGCACACTGGCGATGAACGCACGGCCCTGCGCCTGCAGCCAGACAGCCTGTTCGCTGGCGTAACGATACTTGCGCATCAGATTTTCAAATCCCTTGGGATCCACATCGCAGACCATATAACCAATGGGCGTTTGCGCATTTTCCAGTATGCGCAGCACGCAGCGCACCAAGCGCAAACCGCGCTTGCTGTTGTCATAGCTGGTGACCACCATCACGGTTGGGTTGGATGCAACAATCTCCCGCACGCCGACGTCGCTGCCCTTCATGCTATGATCGTAGATATCCGCCGGGTAGGTATAAATCGGCGTCTGTGCATGCCGGTAGGAACTGATCAGATCATGCTCCATGGTATACAGATACAACGCCACCAGATGCTCGTCTGAATCGAATGCGCTGTTAGCCATTTCGTAGGTGAGCGTGGCATAATCCTGCGAAAGCGATTGAGCATCCTTGGCTGCAGCAAGGTCGCGAACAAAGGATTTGTGCTCATAAATCGTAATCAGACTGTTTTCAATTCGCTTGAGCCTGTCATAGATGTCATCAGACAGATTCTCCAGCGTTGTCCGGTTGATCTGCGCCGTCTGTGTCGAAATAACAGAGGACGAGGAAGCATTAAACAGCAGCAGCTGCAAAAGCATCGCCAGCACAACGCATCCCACACAGGAAAGCAGAATTGATGTTTTAAGGCTCCAGATTCGTTTCTGCTTTCTCATGTAATCCATCCTTTCATTTCCCGGCTCCGTGGAAAAACCTATATCGAAAATATACCAAATTCCTTTATAGAGTGCAAGATTCCATATTCCGTTCTCAGGATTAAAATGCAGGCAACATCCTGTTACCCGGACGAAGGCCGCAAAGCGCTTTGTCCACTACCCTGCCGTTCATCAGCCGGATGGAAAGCTTCGGCGTCTTCCCCTCCATCAAAATATCGATTCTGTCGATATAATTGCGTACAAATACGTCGTCGATCATGTCGCTGGACTTGATATATTTCATTCTTGTGAGCCCCTGCTGAACCTCGGCAAGCCGCTTTTCCACCTGCTTCTGCGAGAAGATTGCATCCTCCAGCCGGATCAGCTCCTTCTCCTTTTCCTTCTGCTCCCGCGTCAGCTCGTTCTTCATCTCCAGGAACTCCTCGTCAGTAATCTTTCCTTCGACGTTGTAGCCGAGCAGTTTGGTTTTTCTTTTTTTGATCTCTTCAATTTCAGCCACAATCTCCAGCCGCCTCTGCGTCGTTTCATCTCGATTCAGCGTCTGCGAGAAGATTTCAATGTACTTCTTCATGTAGGCGTCGACGTCAAAATGTGTCTCCTGAAAGAGCGCAAAGAGCATATCCCGGATTTCATCTTCGTAGATGTATCGTGACGGACAGGACTTGGCGCCGTTTTTGATCTTGCCCGAGCAAACCCAGGCGGAGTTTTCCATGTTTCCGCGCTTGTCCCCGGAAGCCTTGCGATGATACGGCCTCCCGCAGTGTTCACAGTACATCTTGCCCGTCATCAGATTGGGATGCGTACAGAGATTCTGGCGGTTCTTAACGTCCTTGCTTCGCCGCTCCAGTATCTCGTTGGCCTGCGCCCACAGTTCCTCGCTCACAATGGCAGGCACGATCGCCTCATCCTTCATCATGATCCAGTCTTCCTCTGGGAGCATGACAAACTTCTTGGTGAATAGATCTACCGTCCGCACCTTATGACCGACGAAATACCCCTTGTACTTGGGGTTCTGGATGATTTTGGACATGGTCACATGGCTGATTCTATTACCCTTGCGGTTGCGGTATCCGCGGTCATAGAGCACTTGTTCGATCTGATTCATGCTGTAGCGATCCGTAGCGTACATCTCGAAGATCGTCCGCACAACCGGCGCTTCCTTTTCGTCAACGACAAGCTTTCCGTTTTTCTTGCGATAGCCCCACATGTTGTCAAAGCCGAATACCGTACCACGCTTGATTGCCTGCTGAAGCCCCGCCCGAACAGCCTCCGACTTCTTAACCGACTCCTCCTGCGCAATCGTGGACATGATCGACAGGCGCAGCTCGCTGTCGCTGTCAAACGTCAGGATATTGTCCGTCAGGAACCATACGCCCACGCCGC
>CAZACE010000008.1:0-14695 GCA_964483255.1 uncultured Oscillospiraceae bacterium | reverse complement strand
AAAGGCGAGGTCGTCTGCATCATCGGCTCTTCCGGCTCGGGCAAGTCGACGCTGCTGCGCTGCATCAACCTGCTGGAAAACCCCGACAGGGGCGCGATCCTGTATCACGGCAAGGACATCCTGACCGACGATACAATCAACATGCCGCAGTACCACGCGAAGGTGGGCATGGTGTTTCAGCAGTTCAATCTCTTCGGCAACATGACCGTGTTGGAAAACTGCATGACCGGTCAGATGAAGGTCTTAAAGCGCTCCCGCGAGGAGAGCATGGAAAACGCCATGAAGTATCTGCGCAAGGTTGGCATGGAGGCTTATGTCGGCGCGAAGCCGCGCCAGCTTTCCGGCGGCCAGAAGCAGCGCGTGGCGATCGCGCGTTCGCTGGCGATGGATCCGGAGGTCATCCTCTTTGACGAGCCGACCTCCGCGCTCGACCCGGAGATGGTCGGCGAGGTGCTTTCCGTCATGCAGAATCTGGCACAGGAGGGCCTGACGATGCTGGTGGTCACCCATGAAATGGGCTTTGCCCGCGCTGTGGCGGACAAGGTTGTCTTCATGGAGCAGGGCGTTATCGCCGAGGAGGGCGCGCCCGATCAGGTGCTTCTCAGCCCGAAGAACGAGAGGCTTCAGAGCTTCCTTCGCAGCATGCTCTAAGAGAAAAATAATTTTTGAGGAATCTGGTTTGCAGCGCCGGATTCCTCTTTTTTTATATGGGTAAATCCGGCGGACAACAATTGTGATGATCCGGATTTGCGCGTGTTTCTGAAAGAATCTGCATACGATAACGTTTTAGAACGTCTGATTCCTGCATATATAGGATTAGGAAAAGCAAATTTGACAAAGATCAGACAAAGTGGTATCATGTATGCAGAAAATCCTCGGGCTTTGAGGATTAAATAACAAGGAGGAGAAAGCTATGAAGAAACTGCTTGCGCTCGCGCTCGTGCTTTGCATGATGGCGACCCTGCTGGCCGTCCCGGCGATGGCTGAGATGAAGCCCGGCACCTACACTGGTGTTGCGAAGGGCTTCTTCGATGGCCTGACCGTCGAGGTGACCGTTTCTGAGACCAAGATTGAAGATGTGAAGGTTGTCGCGTACAACGAGACCGCTCCGGGCTGGCCGGCGCTGGAAAAGATTCCGGCGGCGATCGTTGCCAATCAGTCCATCGCGGTTGACGCCGTTGCCGGCGCGACCATGTCCTCCAACGGCGTGAAGGCTGCTGTTGAGGCTGCCCTGATCGAAGCTGGCGCTGACATCGCCGCGTTCTCCGGCGAAGTGGCTCCGGTGGAGACCGTCGCCCCGGATTACTACCCGGTGATGGGCTCCTTCGAAGTGCCCGCGACCTGGGACGAGAGCTATGACGTCGTCGTCGTCGGCGGCGGCTTCGCGGGTCTGGCTGCTGCGTACTCCGCTGTGGAGTCCGGCGCGACTGTGACCCTGATCGAGAAGCTCTCCACCACCGGCGGCAACTCCGCCATCAACGGCGGCCAGTACGCTGCCTATACCTCCAAGCTGGCTGCTGACCTGCAGGAGAAGTTCAACCTGGTTCCGGATACTGCTGAGAAGCACATCGAAGACACCATCGCCGGCGGCGACAACATGAGCGTTCCGGCTCTGGTCGAGCTGATGGTTTATGCCTCTCCGGAGTACTTCAACCTGCTGCTGGACAACGGCCTGGTGTATCGTGACACCCTGGCTCGTCCGGGCGGACACTACGGCTACCGCACCTACGTCACCAAGGATCAGGTCGGCAGCGACATCACCAACCTGCAGCTCGAAATGCTGAAGAAGACCAACGCGAACATCCAGCTGGAAACCAAGATGGTCGAGATCTATCGTACTCGTGACGAGGCGAACAAGGTCGTCGGTATCCGCGTTGCCACCGCTGACGGCTACAAGACCATCGAAGCCAAGAAGGGCGTCATTCTGGCGACCGGCGGCTTCTCCTCCAACGTTGAGATGCGTCAGACTCAGGTTCCGTACCTGACCGGCGATCTGCCGACCACCAACATCAAGGCCGCGTCCACTGGCGAAGGCATCTACCTGGCCCAGGCCATCGGCGCGAACACCATGCAGATGAGCAACATCCAGCGTTATCCGTGGGCCGACCCGAACACCGGCGTCCTGGATTCCTACGCTGTGTGGCCGTTCACCGGCCCGTCCTACGGCGTTATCTACGTGGATTGGCAGGGCAACCGCTACGTCAACGAGGGCGACCGCCGCGACGTCTGCGCCAACGCTGCTTCTAACTCTGGCTTCATCTCCACCTACGCCATCTTCACCGAGCCGGTCGTGCCGTTCGCCTATCCGGAAGAGATCGCCGCTGGCGTTGCCTCCGGCCGCGTTCTGAAGGGCGAGACCATCGAAGAGCTCGTCGAGAAGATCAATGCGTTCGCCGTCAAGGGCGAGTATCCGCAGGTCACCGTCGAGAACCTGAAGGCCACCATCGAGAAGCACAACAGCTACATCGAGACCGGCGTTGATCCGGACTTCGGCAAGGTCATGGCTGCGACCATGGTCAAGATCGAGGAAGGCCCGTACTACGCTCTGCCGCAGTTCCCGTCCGTGCATCACACCATGGGCGGTCTGGTCATCGATACGAAGACCCAGGTTTACGACATCTACGGCCAGGTTATCCCGGGTCTGTATGCGGCTGGCGAAGTCACCGGCGGCGTCCACGGCACCAACCGTCTGGGCTCCAACGCTGACGCTGACGCCTGCGGCATCGGCTATGTGTCCGGCTTCGTTGTCGCCACTGGCGAACTCCCGGCGTTCATCCCGCAGAACTAATCAGCTTCCTGCGAGAAGACGAATCTGACTGACAATGAAACCTCCCGGCGGCGCCCGATAAAACGGGCGCCGCCCTTCTTTTTTGGTCATGTCCTGCCGGTCTTGCGTATATACATAGAAGCAAGATGAGATCCGGGAGGGTATGCGATGAAGAGGTATGCGGCGCTGATGGTGACGGCGCTTATGCTGTTTGTTTCGTGCGCGGCGGCGCAGGAGAGCATGCGGCTGTATGTGCAGGAAGGATGCATCGGGGAGGCGCAGGTGCGTCAGGTGCTGGCGCGGCTTGAGGAAGACGGTGATAATTGGGCGCTGACGGAGGATGGATACACGCTTTCGGATCTGGTGCTTGCGGGCGATATGCCGGATCTGGCGATCTGCACGCCTGCCGCGGCGCAGCCTTGGGCGAAGGAAGGGCTGCTTCTGCCGCTGCAGATGCATATCGGCAGCCAGCAGCGCATGCAGCGCCAGGTGCTGGATCTGTGCGTACAGGATGAGGTACTCTTCATGGCGCCGCTGACCGCCCATCACAGGCAGATGGCGGTGAATGCTGCGCTCATGGAGGAAATGGGCCTTGGCTACATGCTGGACAAAGAGGCGTATCCGGTATGGTATCCGGCGCAGTTTTATCAGATCATGGAGGAATTTTTGCTCCGAGATGAAATCGTACTGGACGTATGGCGGCCGCAGATGGACTCAAGCGCGCCCATTGAAGCGCTGACTCAGGCGATCTATGGCGGCATGCTGCTCAGCGAGGATGGAGAAACCTGCACGGCGGACAGCATGAACATGCGCGCGGGCGCACAGTGGCTGGCGGATGTCATTGATGATGGCATGGTCGGCTACTGTGAAACGCAGGAGGAAGCGCTGGAGCGTTTTCTCGCAGGGGAAACGGCGATGTATATCGACTGGACGAACGCCCTGCAGGCGCAGCTGAGCGAGACGATCCGCCAGCGTGAGATGGAGCTGATCACCATGCCTTATCCGGCGGCGGTGGGGCTGCCCGTGCGCTCGTTTGAGCTGGCGGGCGTGTGCGCCTTTGCCAGCGGGGAGACGGCGCGCGATGCAAGGCTGATGCAGGGGTGTGCAAAGCTGCATGAGGCGGCGCAGGATATCCTTGGCGCGCGGGGTATCTGGCAGGACGGCGCTATCTGGCCGGCGAGCTTGTCCTCGGGCGGCGGCGCGACGCTCAGAAGCCTTTTCTGCGAGGCGATAATCTCGATGATTGAGGATGGTGAAGAAGCGCAGACAGCCTTTGCCCGTTTGCAGCTGGCGATGGACGCTTTGGAGCGGACAAAGTAAGACGCACAGGCGTAAAAAATCGTGAAAAACAGAGCAAAAACAGGGCAAAAACCGAAAAATTTCTCTTGCATTCGGGGGATGGTGATGATATAATAGCCTCTGTATGAAACGGACGTTCCGCTGTAGGCGAAGTCGCGCCTGACATGAGCGTCTATGATGAAAGGAGAAATCGACAATGAGCGAGATCATCCGTGCGATCGAAAGCGAGCAGCTCAAGAAGGATCTTCCGAAGTTCAACGTGGGCGATACCCTGCGTGTCATGGTGAAGGTCGTTGAGGGCGAGCGCGAGCGTCTCCAGGCGTTCGAGGGCATCTGCATCGCTAAGCGCAATGGCAGCATCCGTGAGACCTTCACCCTGCGCCGTGTTTCCTACGGCATCGGCGTGGAGCGTACCTTCCCGCTGCATTCCCCGCGTCTTGATAAGATTACGGTGCTCCGCCGCGGCAAGGTCCGTCGTGCGAAGCTGTACTACCTGCGTAATCTGTCCGGCAAAGCCGCCAAGATTAAGGAGAGGTAATTGTGCTACCGGCCGCCGGTTTTTCCGGCGGTCTTTTTGTTTATTTTCAGGGCGCGTGAAAGATATCTGCCTTTCATGCGTCATAGGATATAGATGGGTTTTGGATATGAACAGAGAAAACAAGTACGATCATATGATTCTGCGCGCCGAGGACAAGGCGATCAACTGGTATCCGGGCCACATGGCGCGCGCCAAACGCAAGCTCGAGGAGCAGCTTAGCCGTGTGGATGTGGTGGTGGAGCTGTGCGATGCACGCATTCCGCGCGCCAGCCGCAACCCGGAACTGGATAAGCTGATCAGAAACAAGAAGCGCCTGCTGATCCTCAACAAGGCCGATCTGGCCGGGGAGCAGGAGACCCGCGCATGGTTGGGCTATTTCCGCGCGCAGGGCATCGACTGCATGAGCTTTGACAGTGCGAAGGGACGCGCGAAGGACGTGATCGCGCGCATCGAAAAATCGGCCAGCGAGGCTGTGGCGAAGATGGCGGCCAAGGGCGTCAAAAAGACCGTGCGCGTGATGATCGTTGGCGTGCCGAACGTGGGCAAGAGCACGTTCACCAACAAGGTGAATGGTTCCTCGATTGCCAAAACCGGCGATCGTCCGGGCGTGACCCGCAATAACCAATGGGTCAAGATCACGCCGTATCTGGAGCTGCTGGATACTCCCGGCCTGCTCTGGCCGAAGCTGGATGACCAGAAGGACGCGCGGGCCCTGGCCTACGTGGGCACGATCAACGATCAGGTCATGGATCAGCAGATGCTGGCTGTGAATCTGCTGGAAATGCTCATGGACGTCAAGCCGGAGGCGACTATCCAGCGCTTTAAGCTCAAGGACGCAACGCTGCGCGGTGTTGCGCTGCTGGAGGAAGCGTGCCGCGGCCGCGGCTGGCTGATGCCCGGCGGCGTGATGGATACCGACCGCGGCTCCGCGGTCATCCTGGATGAGTTCCGCGGCGGCAAGCTGGGCAGGCTCACCCTGCAGACCGCGCCGGAGAAGAAGCAGGAAAAGAAAGCGGATTCGTCTGCGCAAGAGAATGCGGGCGGCTGATAGCCGCCCCCTACGAATATGCGAACGATCGCAGGGGCGGATAGTATCCGCCCGTGATGAGAGGTATACGTCTATGAAAAAAGACTGGAACGCGCGTCTTGCCGAAATCACGCAGACCGACCGCGAGATCTGGGAGACCGGACGCGCCTTTGCCGGCATCGACGAGGCAGGGAGAGGCCCTCTGTGCGGCCCTGTGGCGGCGGCGTGCGTGGTCATGCCCAAGGAGCCGCTGCTGCTGTACGTGGATGACAGCAAGAAGCTGAGCGAAAAGCGCCGCGAAGCGCTCTATGATCAGATCTTGGAGACGGCGGTGTATGCCAAAGTGATCCTCGCCTCCCCGGAAGAGATTGACCGCGTGAATATCCTCAATGCGACCAAGAACGCCATGGCGCTGGCCGCGAAGGATGCGCCGTGCGATCTGTTCCTCGTGGACGCCATCGATAAGCTGGACGTTCCCGGCGAGGTGCGCGGCATCATCCATGGCGATGCGCTGTGCTATTCGATTGCGGCGGCGTCCATTCTGGCGAAGGTGACGCGTGACCGCCTGATGCGCGAACTGGATGGGCAGTATCCGCAGTATGGCTTTGCCAAGAACAAGGGATACGGCACGGCGCAGCATATTGCGGCGCTGAAGGAATACGGCCCCTGCCCGGCGCACAGGCGCTCGTTCATCGGCAACTTTGTGAAGGTGTAACCGTGGAAAAGCAATCTCACTCGCGCGGCGTGCTCGGTGAAGTCCGGGCAGAGCAATTGCTTGCGGGAAAGGGCTACACCATTCTGGCGCGCAATTTTGTCTCGCCCGGCTCGGAGATCGACCTGATCGTAACCGATGGCCATGTGATCGCTTTCATTGAGGTGAAGGCGAGGACGGGGCGCTATGGTCTGGGCCGCGAGGCCGTCACGCCGGCCAAACAAAAGCGCATCTGCAAGGGTGCAATGTACTATATGATGCGAAGCGGCCTGATGAATCGGCAGGCGCGGTTTGATGTGATCGAGATTCAGGGCGAGCGCATAACCCATATCGAGAATGCGTTTGCCTATCAGGGGCCTGCAATTTAAGCTGGGCCTGGCCGAACGGAGGCATCACAGGATGAAAAACAAAAAAAGAAATTCCCTCATTGCAGCGCTGCTCGTGATCGTTTTGCTCCTCGGCGCTACGATGCTTTTTGGGAAAGGGAAGAACCAGCCCATTCAGCAGGGCAATCTGCTCGAAAACGGCGATTTTTCCGCCGTCACGGGCACCATGCCGGACGGATGGAATACCGGCATGTGGGTGACAAGCGCCGGCGCGTCGTATCTGGAAGCGGCGACCATGGAGGACGGCACGAAGGCCGTGCTCGTGGAAAATGTTGCGGCGAACGACGCGCGGTTTGAACAGACGGTTGCCGTGCGCGAGAATTCCACGTATAAGCTGACCGCGCGCGTGATGGCCGAGGATTGCGATCCGGATCAAATCGGCGCGAACGTGTCGTTCCTTGGCGTGTTCGGCACGAGCGACGATGTGCATGAGACGAACGGACAGTGGGAAACCCTTACGCTCTATGCGCAGACGGGCGATAATCAGAAGGATGCAACGGTTTGCGTGCGTCTGGGCGGCTATGGCTCGGAGGCGACGGGCCGCGCATGGTTCACAGATGTAAGCCTGGAGCAGGTGGAAAGCGTGCCCGTGGGCGCGTTTGTGCTGGATCTGGCGACGCCTGAGCCGCAGAAGGAAGTGACTCAGAAAAGCGAGGGGAGCAAGGCGGCGGTGATTCCGGGCCTGCTCTGCGCAGCGGCTGCGTATGTGCTCCTGAGCTTTGCGCTGGTGCGCACGATGCTCTCCGGTGGGCGCATGGACGAGCGCAGGGGCGCTGTGAAGCTGGGCGTGCTGCTCATGGGCGCGCTGATGCTGCGCGTGGCGCTGGCGAGCGTGGTTCGCGGCTACGGCGTGGACATGGGCTGCTTTGGCGCGTGGGCCGGAAAGATGGCCTCCGGCGGCCCGGCGAATTTCTATGAGGAAGGCTACTTCTGCGATTATCCGCCGGGATACATGCTGGTGCTCGGCCTGCTGGGCGCCATCGCCAATCTCTTTCATATCTCTCTGGGAACGGTCAGCGGCGAGCTGCTGCTTAAAACCGTGCCGATCTTCTGCGATATCCTGCTGGCGCTGGTCGTGTTCTATGCGACGGACCGCGTCGTGAGCCGCAAAGCGGCGCTGGGCATGGCGGCGCTCATCGCGCTCAATCCCGCGTTTGTGATTGCGGGTTCCTGCTGGGGTCAGATCGATGCGTTCCTGTGCGTGCTGCTGTGCGTGATGCTGCTGCTGGCCCGTCAGGGCAAATGGCAGTATGCGATTCCCGTGTTTGCTTTGGCCGTGCTGTCCAAGCCGCAGGCGGGTTTGCTTGCGCCGCTGGGCGTGTTCGCGCTTGGGCGCGACGTGATTCGTCATAAGGAGGCGCGCAGAAGCGCTGCAATCGGCATCGCGCTGGGTCTTGCTGCCACGGCTGCGATCGTGCTGCCGTTCTCGCCCAATCAGGATTCTATCTTCTGGATCGTCGATAAATATGTGCAGACGCTCTCCAGCTATGCCTATGCGACGCTCTCCACGGGCAATCTCATGTTCCTGCTGGGCGGCAACTGGACGCCCAATGAAACGGTGCTCTTTGGCGGGGTCACCTATGGCCTGCTCGGCGGCGTGCTGATGGCGCTGTCGTTTGCCTTCGGCATCTTCGTGTATCTGCGCGGCCGTGACCGCAAGAGGCTGATGCTGGCAAGCGCTGTAACGCTGCAGCTGATCTTCGTGCTGGGCAGCAAGATGCACGAAAGATACATCCTGCCGGCGCTGGCGCTGCTGCTGCTCAGCTTCCTGGAGACGGGCGATATCCGCCTGCTCATTTCCTGCGTGATGGCCAGCGCCGCTTCGGCGGTGAATATCGGCGTCGTGCTCGCCTTTGAGCATTTGATTGCGCCGAACCTCTGGCTGGGCTATCTGATCGGTGTATTCCAGATGATCGCAGCAGGCTTGACGGTTTGGGCGGCTGTGAGCCTTTCTCTGGGCCGCGAACCGATGCGTCTTGCGCCCCGCGCAGCAAAGAAAAACACTGCTTCGGATGATGTGGATGATGCGGCAAGCGCAGGCGAAATGCGCATGCGCAAGGAGCTGCTTCATCCTCAGGATTATAAGCTGCACATGAAGCGCGCCGACTGGGCGATCATGCTCGCGCTGACTGTAATCTATAGCGTGGTCGGCTTCTGGGGCTTGGGCGATACAAAGGCGCCGCAGGGCGGCTATACCTCCACGGCGGCAGACGAGTATGTGGTGATCGACCTGGGCGAGCGCTATGAGAATTTCCATGTCTACTACTATGGCGGCGTATCCGAGACGGCGTTTTCTGTGGCGGAGAGCGACGACGGCGTGAATTTCAAAGCGCCGGTCGACTGCAAATACCTCATCGGCGACTGCTACAAGTGGCAGGCTGTGCGCCAGCCGGTCTACGACAACCGCGGTACGGTGACGGACGTGACCTCCGGCATGCTGCCCTTCTCCGGGCGCTATCTGCGCATCACGTTCGAGGGCGCGGCCAGCGCGCTGTGGGAAGTGGCGGCCGTGGATGAAAACGGGAATGTAATCATGCCTGTTTCTGCCGAGAGCTTTGGCGGCGTGGAGGGCAGGATGAGCGATCCGAACTCGCTTATCGACGAGCAGGACACTGTGCCCGCCGTCCCCTCGTACATGAACAGCATGTACTTTGACGAGATCTATCATGCGCGCACGGGCTATGAGCATGCGCACGGACAGAGCACCTACGAGACGACGCATCCGCCGCTGGGCAAGGTATTCATGGGCATGTGCATTAAGCTCATGGGCATGACGCCGTTTGCCTGGCGCTTTGCCGGCGCGCTTTGCGGCGCTGCCATGGTGCCGGCGATGTATGTGCTTGCCAAAACGCTGCTGCGCTCAACCCTCTGGTCCGGCCTTTGCACGCTGCTGCTCGCCAGCGACTGCATGCACTTCACGCAGACGCGCATCGCGACGATCGATTCGTTCCCGGTGCTGTTCATGATGCTGATGTTCCTGTTTATGGCGCGCTGGATGAAGATGAGCTTTTATCATCAGCGCCTGAGGGATACGTTTGTGCCCTTAGCGCTTTCGGGCGTGTTCATGGGATTGGCGATTGCCAGCAAATGGATCGGCTGCTACGGCGCGGTGGGTCTGGCGGTGCTGTTCTTTAGCAGGTTCTATCAGCTCTGGAGGCAGAGCGTCTATGCAAAGAAGCACGAAACCGAGGATCCGGCGTTTGCCCGCGCGGCGGCGCTGTTTAAGGATCGGGGATTGAAGACGATTCTTGCCTGCTTTGTGTTCTTTGTGTTCGTGCCGATTGCGATCTATGTCGCCAGCTATATCCCGTATCTGGCGCCGTACGGCGGTTTCAAATGGAACGCGGCGACGTTCAAGCGGCTTTGGGATGCGCAGACGCTGATGCTGGATTACCACGCGAACCTCGTGGCGGAGCATTACTTTGCCTCGCCATGGTATGAGTGGCCGCTGATCGTGAAGCCTATGTGGTATTACGCGGCGGACTTCAAGGGTGCGGGCATGGCCTCTTCCATCCTCTCTTTCGGCAATC
The DNA here is from genome assembly GCA_964483255.1 of uncultured Oscillospiraceae bacterium. Classification (GTDB taxonomy): domain Bacteria; phylum Bacillota; class Clostridia; order Christensenellales; family Aristaeellaceae; genus Ventricola. Next base: position 4,436 of record CAZACE010000008.1, on the reverse strand, counting down.
CGGCGGTCTGGTGGACGGGTCTTGTCGGTATCCTGTTCGTGCTTGGTTACAGCGTGTATCGCAATGCGCTGCCCGCGCTGGGCGCGACTGCCGGACGCGAGGACGAGGATGACCGCGCGATGCCGGTCATCTGCGTGGCGTTCCTGTCGGGCTATCTGCCGTGGGTGCTGGTGTCGCGGCTTACGTTCATCTATCATTACTTTGCGTCCGTGCCGTGGATCATCATCGCGACGGCGCTTGGGCTCAAGTATCTGAGCAGGCATCATAGAAGGCTTTCGTATGTGCTTGCGGCTGTGCTGAGCATTGCAGCTGTGGCGCTGTTCATCGCATTCTATCCGCTGGCCTCGGGCGTGGAGGTGCCGCGCGCGTGGTGCGACGCCGTGAGCTGGTTTGATGGGTGGATGTGGTATTAAGCCTTATATCGCCGCGAAGCGAAGAAGGGGTCTGGGGACGATGTCCCCAGGCAGGGGTTTGGGGATGCAATCCCCAACGTTCCCCTCCGCATTGTGGCATCTTTGTGAAAACGGAAAAAAGTGGGAAGAAATCCGGCGCCTTGTGCGTTATATGGTTGTAAACGACCATAAAGGGAGGATTATTTCACGATGAATAAGAAGATGTGCGCGCTGCTGCTGATGATGGCGGCGATAATGCTTGGCTGCTGCAGTGCGGTCGCGGAGGCGGCTTACGCGACGCCTGCGCCGATTCAGATGATGAACACCGTATCGACGATCACCGTGCAGGGTACGGCGCAGATTATGGCCGACCCGGACGAGGTGAGCGTGACGGCGAACGCGTCTGTGACGGCGAATACCGTGGGCTCTGCGCAGGAGGCGATGAACGCCATTGTCGCCGCGGCAACGCAGAAGCTGCTGGAGCTGGGCGTTCTGGATGCGGATATCGTCACGAACGACTATGGCTATCATCCGCGCTATAACTACGACACGAACACCATCACCGGCTATGAGGCCAATCATACGCTTACGATCACCTGCCGCGATGTGGAGATGCTCGACGGCGTAATCGCCGCGCTGACGGACAGCGGCTTCTCCAATATCTATAGCGTGAGCTACGATATCTCCACCCGCAGCGAGCTGTATCAGCAGGCGCTGGACCTGGCTATCCAGCGCGCGGAGGAAAAGGCGCTGCGCATGGCGCAGACCGGCGGCATGATGATCACCGGCGTCCGCTCTATTGCGGAAAACGGCGGTTACAACGAGGGCTATGCGGTCAGCGCCAAGACGGACGGCGTGATGCTGCGCAATGAGGCGACCGGCACGGGCATCCGCTCCGGCAGCGTGAGCGTAAGCGCGGGTGTGACGGTCGTCTATGAGGCGAGCGCGAACTGAACAAGTACGGCGGCGGGCAAATCCCGCCGCCGCTTTACATCATGCGCGGCAATGTGATATATTGAATCCATCAAACGAAAACGGAGGGGATGAACGATGTCCCTTTTTGGCAAGAAGAGCGAACGCAGGTCCGGCGGCACGCTGGTGCTCTATACCACCAAGCATGGCGCAACCCAGCGCTACGCACAGCGCATCGCCGAGCCGCTGGATGCGTTGGTGAAAGACGCGGCCTATGGCAGCCTGGAGCGCGCGAAGACGTACGACGCGATCGTGCTGGGCTGTCCGGTGTATATGGGCAAAATCAAGGGGCTGGATTTCTTTGCGGATCATGCGAAGGATCTCGCGGATAAGCGACTGGTGCTTTTCACCTGCGGGCTGTATGATCCTGCGCAGAAGGATGTTCTGTGCAATCTGGAGGATCAGCTGAGAGAGAAGCTGGGTGATGCGCTTAAACATATTTCGGTCTTCCATTTGCGCGGCAGCATCCGCTGGCAGAGCCTGGGTCTCGCCGAGCGCCTGCTGATGAAGGCGCTGGTGGCGGATATGAAGAAAAAGCCGGCGGATCAGCGCAGCGAGACGGAAAGCCTGATGATCGAAACGGAGGGCGGCGCGCTGGATTTTTCGGATGAGGCGGATCTCGCATCCATCGTGCATGCGGCGCGTTTTGGAAAGGAAGCGGACAGATGAACAACCAAAAACCGAACATTCTGCCCGTATGGGCGGACGTAATCGTTCGTTTTTCGCCGAAGGACGGGCGCGAGGAGCGCGAACGCGCAATGATTCTGGATCTGATCGCGCAATACGGAAATGGGATTCTCACGCGGGAGAACGACTTCTGCCACATGACAGCGTCGTCCATCATCGTCAGCCGGGACAGGCGGCGCACGCTGATGGCATTCCACAAAATCTACAACAGCTGGGCCTGGACGGGCGGCCATGCGGACGGCGAAAGCGATTTCGAAGCGATTGCCAGGCGCGAGGCGCAGGAGGAGACGGGCATCACAGATCTCAAACTGCTTGGCGGAGGGCCTGCGTCGGTCGAGATCCTGCCTGTGTGGGCGCATGTGAAGCGGGGCAGGCACGTGGGCAGCCATCTGCATCTGAATGTATCGTACCTCTTTGAGGCGGATGAAAGCGCGCCGCTGCGTATCGCGGAGGATGAAAACAGCGCTGTGGGCTGGCTGGAAGTTGACAAACTTTGTACGTTTGTTACCGAGCTGCACATGATGCCGGTTTATGAACGGCTGCTGAAAAGGGCGAACGATTGGTAAAAACTTATAAATAATATGCGAAAGCGCTTGCGCTCCTGTACAAAGGCGGATATACTAAAGTCACAGAAAGGAGAACAAGCATCATCAGCAACCCAGGACCAACTGAATATCTGGCAACCCCTTGTAAAGGAGGCCGACCGCATGATCGTACGTTTTGTGATGAAAGACGCGCACGTCCCCGCTTCGATCCAGGAGACCATGAACAAGCGCTGCCATCAGCGCATGGATGCATACTTCAAGGATGAAGCCCCTGACGCGACCGTGATCACGGTTCGCGTCACCGAACAGAAGAGCACGTATAAAGTTGAAATGACGATGCCCTATCTCGGACATACGCTTCGTACGGAAAACCAGGAGCGGGAAATCTCTCTCCCCGCGCTGGATAAAGGCATAGATATCCTGGAAAGACAGATGAAAAAGCTTCGCACCCGTCTGGGACGCGACCTTCGTAAGAAGCCTGTGGTGGTGGAGGATGCCCCGGCGTTTGCCGAGGAAGAAGCCATTGAGGAACAGGAGAAGGTTATCCGCGTCAAGCGCTATGCGGCCAAGCCCATGAGCGTGGACGATGCGATCCTTGAAATGGACCTGTTGGGACACTCGTTCTACATGTTCTCGAACATCGAGACCGGCAATGCAGCGACGGTTTATCGCCGCACAGACGGCGGCTGCGGCCTGATCGAGCTTGAGAGTCTGTAAGAATCCAAACCTGAAAGGTCCGAAAGCGGTGACAAATAAGCGTTTTCTCCAATGAACCGGGAGGAAGCGAAAAGAGAAAGGATGGTATCGATGGATCCGGCGATAAAGAGAGTGGCGCTTGTGCTTGCCGCTGCGCTGATTGTGGTCCTCGGACTGATTTTCGTAATCGAGGGCGCAGGCAGCAAGGAAGCTCAGGTCGCCACGAACAGCAACCCCGTCACGAAGAACACGCAGACTGCAAAAAACCAGGACGCCAACGCACAGGAATTGCCCGCAGACGTGGCAGATGCCAGCGACGTAAGCAAAACCAATGAGGCGCAGATCGAAGACGACGCGCAGGAAATTGAAATGTATGAGGGTGCGCTTGCAGGACTGAGCGAAGAAGAGATTGCGAAGATGGCGCTTGCCGAGGAAGCAGGATCTGCACGAACCGAGACACACGGCATGGAAATGGCCGTAGACTAAAACGAAAAACCGATCGAATCCCGCAGGAAATTCACATATAGCTCCGTCAGTTCCGGCGGAACAGACGAGACAAAAGACCAATCGGCGGGAAAACCAAGAGGAGCAGGGCTCCTGACGCATGCCATTGCGTGCGCGATAATAGAAAAGAGGGAAATGTCATAGTAGAAGTGCATTAAACCGGAGTCGCAGGCAAAGAAAGAAGCAGGCGGCTCCGGTGTTTTTGGTTATTGCAGAGTTTTCCACATCGGTTAACAAAAATTGCAGATTTTTTGAAAAAACCGTTGACAAATGCCTCGCTGTAGTGTATTATATATTTCGTCGCCGCGCGATATAATCAAGCGGATGGCAGAATGGGAGCATAGCTCAGCTGGGAGAGCATCTGCCTTACAAGCAGAGGGTCACAGGTTCGAGCCCTGTTGTTCCCACCAATTTCATAAAGTGGCGCGGTAGTTCAGTCGGTTAGAATGCCAGCCTGTCACGCTGGAGGTCGAGGGTTCGAGCCCCTTCCGCGTCGCCATTTTTATGCCTTGGTAGCTCAGTCGGTAGAGCAGTAGACTGAAAATCTACGTGTCGGTGGTTCGATTCCGCCCCAAGGCACCAGATATGCGGTAGTAGCTCAGTGGTAGAGTGCCACCTTGCCAAGGTGGATGTCGCGAGT